>NZ_VPCG01000028.1:0-42186 GCF_013418355.1 Acinetobacter sp. YH12151
TTGCTATAGACCACATTTAAGTTTAAATATGAACACCCCGAATCAGACGTATGAGCAAACTAAAACCGAGCTAATTGCTTAACTCGGTTTGAAGTGGAATACTGTCAATCTATTTCAGGACAAGACATTTTTATCATTTATTCAAAAAGCTGTAGAAATCTTAAATAATTTAGTCATGATTCATGCACTGCTTATTTCTTGTTTTTTCAAAAAAGCATAAAATAGGTCACAGAATAAGCAAGCATAACAATACTGCATATATCAGCTATAAGCAGGAACAGGAAAGAAAAAGAAGGAGGCGCTATGAGAACAATCATTGTGTTATGGATGATCGCCTGTCTGGCTGGATGCAGTTACTTTGTCTCGATGGATGAATTGGCCAGAAATATTCAAGCGCAGATGCAACAGGAATTTAATTCCAATCAGGATTATCAACGCTATCGTTTTACTGTGCAGAAGGTCAAAATTGTCCAGCGGCAGGGCAATCAATTTAAAGCGATTTCTCATCTGAATTATCAGGGGGAGGCATATCCGGTCAATGTCAAAATTTTTAAGGTCGATGGAGGCTATAGGTGGTCGATCGAAGAGGATGCCTTTGCTTTTATTGATGAAATTGAAATAGAGCAATACCGGCAGCAACTGGATCGGGAGTTACAGCAGCTGGCTTCAGCCTTAGATGACCTGGAACCTGTAGATGAGTCAAAAGAACATGAGCGCGGTTCTCTGGTCACACCCATTGCCGAGCCAGAATTTCAAGGTGTTTCTTATCAGGAAGAACCGGTTCCGGTCGGTAATATCACCGCATATACTCAATAACGTCTTCGCTCATCTCTATAAAAAAGCACCGATCATCGGTGCTTTTTTATATCGATTAGACTTTTAAATTCGTATTTAGGATTCAACTTGCTGATGTTCACGCACATAGTCTTCAGTACGTTGCATTGCTTCTTGAATATTAAACAGCGCAGTTTCCACATCTTTCAAGGTTTTGGCATTACCACCGCTTAGTGCCTGACGCCATTTACGTGCACCCGGCAAGTTCTGGAACAGTCCTAAAATATGACGGCTAATAATTGACAATGGTGCACCTTCTGCCATGCGCTGGGCAATATAAGGCAGCATTTGTTGCATGATCTCGAAACGATCCGGTGCATCCAGATTCCACAATTGGCCCAGTTCAGCCAATAAGTACGGATTATGATAGGCTTCACGACCAATCATCACGCCATCGACATGTTTGAGATGTTCCAGCGTTTCGGCATAGGTCTTGATCCCGCCATTGATTTCAATCAGCAGATCAGGACGATCCTGCTTCAGGCGATAAACATCTTCATAACGCAGGGGCGGCACATCGCGGTTTTCTTTAGGCGATAGACCTTTTAATAAGGCAATGCGCGCGTGTACGATAAAATTATTGCAGCCGGTTTTGGCTACGGTATCGACAAAATGCAGCATTTCTTCATAAGACTGCATATCATCAATCCCGATCCGGTGTTTTACAGTCACTGGAATATCCACCGCATGCTGCATTTCAGCAATACATTCCGCGACTAAATCGGGTTCAGCCATGAGGCAGGCCCCAATTTTATTATTCTGTACCCGGTCACTCGGGCAACCCACATTTAAATTGACTTCGTTATAACCCCAATCCTGTGCCATCTTGGTACAGATCGCGAGATCTTTAGGATTCGAGCCACCAAGTTGTAGTACGATCGGCTGTTCTTCGGTGTTAAAGTCCAAATGCCGTTTGGCATCCCCATAAATGATGGCACCTGTGGTGACCATTTCAGTGTACATAATCACATTTGGGTTAAACAGACGGGCAAAGAAGCGATAGTCTTTGGTGGTCCAATCCATCATCGGCGCCACACTGATTCGTGGTTGAAGTTTATTTTCAATGGTGGTCAGATCAGTCATTCAAAATTACGCCTTAACGAAATGGAAGAAGAAGGGATGAATAAATCGCCCAAAGATTATTTTTTTGCCCAAGCCCGCTAGGCCAATATCGCAAAAAAAGAGGGCGTAATACTAGCATAAAATCAGCAGAACAACCCGGCGAACTTGAGTCAAGCCAGTAAGTCCAGGACATGAAACAAGAAATAAAATTAGAATTCCAAGTCATTCCAGAATGGTATATTTTGATAGTAGAAACACCAATATAAAAAATGATAGAAATAAGGAGAATAATTATGCTGTTATTGGAGGAGATTTATAAAAGCCATAAAGCACAAAATTCAGCACATTTTAACTTAAAAATTCATCGTGGCTTAGGCTGGTTTAAAAAAGCGCTAGACTTGGATCAAGATCTGGATTTTAAATTCATCAGTCTATGGATTGGTTTTCAGGCTATTTATGCAGAAGAGGATGATCGGGTTCAGGGAAAGGATAAGCTGCATCAATTTCTAGAAATACTTTGCCAAAATGATCTGGACCAGAAGATTAATCATATTGTCTGGGAAAAGTACAGTCAGCCAATCCACTCACTCTTAGCGAACCCCTATATGGAACAAAGTTTTTGGGATTATCGTCACCAGAAAATTAGTCTGGAACGCTGTAATGCTGAACTGGAAACACAGAAAAAAATCATACAGCATGCTTTAAATGAGCGGAATTCTGTCGAAATTTTAGTCGGGGTGTTTCGTCGTTTATATACATTACACCATCAGCTCATGCAGGGCGGAATTACCTATCATAGTTCCCTGAACCACAAGTTACTCGAGGAAAGCTGTCGGATTCTGGCCGCTTTGCTGCCGGTCTTTATCTGTATTTTATTGGAAAATTCAGTTGCTCTAGATTTAAATAAACCTTTCTATCCAGCGGCTCAAGTCAGCTAAGTATAGTTAAGCATCTAGGCTGCTGTCCGGGCGTGATGCCATTGATCCAGTAAGGCGAATAGGGTAGCGCCTAGGGCCAGCCCGAGTCCTGCCATACAGGTCATGCTCCAGCCCCCATGATGCCAGGCATAAACCCCTAAGGCTGAACCACAGGCACCGCCAATAAAATACAGGGTCATATACAGTGAATTGACCCGTGATTTGGCATCGGGGCGCAGGCGGAAAATCACATTCTGATTACAGCTATGCGTAATCGCCAACCCCAGATTAATCAGTCCATAGCCCAGAATATAGCTCAGCAGCGATACCGCACCAAAATATAGGAACAGCCAGCTCCCAATCAGGATCGAACAGCCAATCCAGCTCAAGGTTTTGATATGGCCCCGATCGGCCCATTTACCAATGAATTGAGTCGACAATGCGCCAAAGACGCCGACCAGTGTCACCAGACCGACCATGACATCAGACAGCTGGAAAGGTTCTTGGGTCAGCAGCAGGGCAATGGTCGAGAACAGCATGCTCATGGCGGCAAAAGCACAGGCACCGGTAAGAGAGCGCAAGACCAATCGTGGTTCATGTTTTAATAAGCTCGCCATAGATTTGAAAATCGCTGCATAGCTGATTCTTAGGCGTGGCAGACTCGGTAATTTTCCTCGCAGATAAAAACTTAAAGCCAGCATGCTGATGCCACTGACGATATAGATCATTTTCCAGTGAAACAGGTCGGACAATAATCCCGCAATACTGGTCGAGAGCAGAATACCGACCAGCAAGCCGCTCATCAGGAAACCCACTACTTCTCCAGTTTTTTCCGGTTTGACTGCCATGGTGGCCAAGGGAATCAGAATCTGTGCAGCCACGGAAAACAGTCCGGCAATGATGGTGCCAACCCACAGCATCGGCAGGTTTATCGCACTGGCACAAATAAATAAACCTGCAGCTGCACCCAGCATGAGAAAGGGAATCAGCTTGGTTTTATTCAGCATATCGCCCAAAGGTACAATAAACAGCAGGCCTAATGCATAAGAGATTTGAGCAAAGGTAACGGTGAGTGCCACTTGTGATTCCGGCACCTGATAATATTGCTGAATCGATGAAATCAGTGGCTGGCAATAATAGTTGGCGCCGGCACATAAACCACAGGCAATCGCCATCAGCCATAATAAGGGCTTGTTTTGACTGATATCGAGGGGCGTGTTCATAGCAGCAACCTTATCTAAGCCGAGGAGAATTTAAAACAAGCAGCGCATTGATGCAGGAATGAAAGGCACTATAAGTGAGAACTTTAGGCTTTAAAAGTAGAAAAATATTACAATGACTCAATGAAAAGATCTTAGATCGCAAGGACTACACAAGACTTGAATTAGAAAACCAGTCAGGAATGATCAGGTTGCCAGATTTTTGATCAATAGCTGGCTTTATTACAACGCATAGGACAAAGAAAGAACGGAAAATCCCCTGAAAATGAAAAAAATTAAATAATGGCTCTCATTTTATGCGCAGATATGGTGCATAAACTTTATTTTAGTCACTTATTCGGTTTATGACATTAATATAATAAATGGTCAGCAAGATTTTTGTTCCTCTTGGTCTGATCATTTTAGAGATAAGTGACCTTTAGACCCACAGATCTCGTTGTGTCACATCCATCAATTCAACCTCAGCCTGATGGGTGCTAAATCATAACTAAATTGAATAAAAGGTATTACTTTACAGATCAGATAGCTTATCTGGAATAAGTTCTTTATTTGTCAATAAAGTCAAATTTAGAAAACTTGGAGAGCTAAAGTGCCGCTGTCCTTAGCAGAGAGACCTATTCAGAAACGGGTAGCATAAAGAACCAAAACAGGAATTTTGGTCAGAAAGATCAATGTAACAAAAAAAATCTCAAGTAGGCGGCTTATCAGCCGAGCGCATTTTCAGGTTTTCATTCAGGTAAATGAATATCGTTTATAAAATAATCAAATATAAATATTTGGCGTATATAAGCCATGCACCAGTACAGCAACATTTTTATGAATCATCAGTTCAATATATAGGCATTTATTAAATAAATAGTAGGTAGTAATTTCAAACAGTTTGATTAGAATCCAAAAATTCAACAAGAACACATCCTGAGGGGAAGCATCGTTTAAGCGATGTTTACTTAAGAAAAATTAGCTTGAGGAACGCTCATGCAGATCGGAATTCCAGCCGAAACTGTTGTCGGTGAAAATCGCGTCGCTGCGACGCCAGAGACAGTAAAGAAATTGATCAGCGCAGGACATAGCGTGATTATCGAACGTAGTGCAGGGCTTAAAGCTGCCTATATCGATAGCGCCTATGAACAAGTTGGTGCCAAAATTACGGATGATGCCTACACCGGCAGTCAATTGATTTTAAAAGTTCGTGCACCGAAAGGTGAGGAAATTCAAAAACTCAATCCGAACACCGCCATCGTGGCGATGTTTGATCCTTACCGTAATACTGAGCTTGACCAATTTGCGGCACAGAACGTGTCTGCATTTGCATTGGAACTTTTGCCACGGACCTTGTCTCGTGCGCAGAACATGGATGTCTTGTCTTCTCAAGCCAACCTTGCAGGATACAAATCGGTGCTTTTGGCTGCGGCTGAATACCAGCGCATGTTCCCGATGCTAATGACGGCTGCGGGGACGGTCAAACCGGCCCGTGTGGTGATCATGGGCGTCGGGGTCGCGGGTCTGCAAGCCATTGCCACTGCAAAACGCTTAGGCGCTATTGTGGAAGCCACAGACTTGCGTCCAACAGCAAAAGACCAAGTGGAATCATTGGGCGGTAAATGGCTGGACGTGCCGATGTCTGCCGAAGAGCAGCAAAAAGCGGCGGATGCGGCCAAGAATGGTTATGGCTGGATGCCAGGTGAGGAATACATCCGCGATCAGGCTGCCATTGTGGATAAAGCCGTATCAAATGCTGACATTGTGATTACCACAGCGCTTTTACCCGGCCGTGATGCACCGCGTTTAATCCGTGCTGAAACAGTTGCGAAAATGAAACCGGGTTCAGTCATTTTAGATATGGCAGTGGAATCGGGCGGTAACGTTGAAGGTTCGAAATGCGGTGAAACTGTGCATACCGACAACGGCGTCAAAATTTTGGGTATTCCCAATATTCCTTCGACTGTATCGACTGAAGCATCGGCTTTATATGCACGTAACGTGTTTAATTTTGTCGAAACGCTGTTTGATGCCGATAAGAATTTTGTCCTGAATCCAGAAGAAGAAATTCAAAAAGCCCTACTTGTCACTCATGCCGGCCAAGTGCTGCTGAAACGTGGTTAAGGAGAAGACTCATGGTTGAAACAATTACGATTTTTGTCCTTGCTATTTTCGTAGGTTACTACGTGGTGTGGGGGGTAACGCCAGCATTGCATACGCCGTTGATGGCGGTCACCAATGCCTTGTCATCGATCATTATTGTCGGTGCAATGATCCAGACTGTTGGTCTGCCGGTGATCGGCGTTGAAGGCAGCGTGGATTTCCAGACCATTAACGTGGTGAGCGTACTTGGCGCAATTGCAGTATTCCTGGCGAGCATTAACATTTTCGGTGGCTTTGCCGTGACTGCTCGTATGCTGGAAATGTTTAAACCTAAGCAAAAGAAAAAAGAGGGTTAATCCATGGAAATGATTCGAGAATATGCGGATTGGTTCTACCTGATTGGTGCCGTTCTTTTTATCCTGACGCTACGTGGTTTATCAGGTCCTAAAACTGCAATCCAAGGTAACCGTTACGGTATGATCGCCATGGCGATTGCAGTATTGACCACCTTCTTTGTTGCAGATAATCCTGTGGTGTGGATGATTGTGGGCGCAATGGTAGCAGGTGCGGTGGTGGGTATTGCCCGTGCGCGTACTGTCCCTATGACCCAAATGCCAGAAACTGTGGCGCTGATGCACTCATTGGTGGGTCTGGCTGCGGTCTTGATTGCGATTGCTGCAATTATTCATAACAACAAACTGATTGAACTCGGTCCAGACCTTTTGGCGGCCAATGGCGTCAATTTCCATGAAATGAGCCGTGTTCATTTATTTGAACTGTTCGTGGGTTGTTTTGTCGGTGCAATTACCTTTACAGCATCAGTCTTTGCTTATGGAAAACTGGCTGCGAAGAAATGGGCAAAAACCATTTCTGGCGCATGGGTAAAACCTGTTCAGGCCATCATCTTTATTGCCATGTTGGTGTTTGGTTTCATGTTCTTCTCAACAGGGAATATGACCGCATTCTGGGCAATGACAGCACTTGCACTGGTCTTTGGCTGGGTATGGATTGCACCTGTCGGTGGTGGTGATATGCCGGTGGTGGTCTCGCTACTCAACTCATTCTCTGGTTGGGCTGCAGCCGGGATTGGTTTCACGCTTGAAAACAACATGCTGATTGTGGCAGGTTCACTGGTCGGTTCTTCAGGTGCGATTCTGTCTTATATCATGTGTAAAGCCATGAACCGTTCAATCATCAACGTTCTGTTTGGTGGCGCAATGGGCGGTACAGCGGTTGCAGCAGCTGATGCAGGCGATAAAGCGCCACGTAACCACCGTTCTGGTTCAGCAGATGATGCGGGCTTCCTCATGTCAAATGCGGACAGCGTGGTGATTGTACCGGGTTATGGTATGGCGCAAGGTCGTGCACAGAATGCGGTCAAAGAACTTGCGAACATCTTAAAAGAGCAGGGCGTAACCGTACGTTTTGCAATTCATCCGGTGGCAGGTCGTATGCCAGGTCATATGAACGTATTGCTGGCTGAAGCTGACGTACCCTATGAAGATATTTTAGAGATGGATGAAATCAACTCTGACTTCCCGGCAACGGATGTGGTGCTGGTGATTGGTGCAAACGACGTTGTCAACCCGGCAGCCAAAGATGATCCAACATCGCCGATTTATGGCATGCCGATTCTGGAAGCGCATAAAGCACGTACTATTATGGTAATCAAACGTTCAATGGCGACCGGTTATGCAGGTCTGGACAATGACTTGTTCTATAACGACAAGACCATGATGATCTTCGGTGATGCCAAGAAAGTGGTGGAAGATATGACCAAAGCCATTAATGGTACGGGTCACTAATCATTTAAATCCCCCTAAGTCCCCCTTTAATAAAGGGGGATTTTTTATTTTATATTTTGGAAAAAAGATGATTGAGCGGTCATCGAACGTCTATGTTTATGATGAATTTATCCTAAAATACCCATCAAATCGGTGCATAAGACAAGATGAAAATTAAAGAAAAATAGCTGTAGCTTGAGTTGTATTAATGCTTATAAAGTCCGATGAACAGGCAATAAAAAAGCGACCTACACAGGTCGCTTTTTTGAATATTTGATTTTACGCTACAGAGTTTGTATCTGCAGGATTGCGCCATAAGCTTTCTAGATCATAGAATTTACGCGCTGTTGGAAGCATACAATGAACCACTACATAACCGAGGTCGATGAGGATCCATTCAGCATCACGTTCGCCTTCAATACCAAGCGGACGGAAGCCAGCTTTACGTGCTTCTTCAGCAACGTTATTGGCCAGTGATTTGATATGACGTGTCGATGTGCCGCTTGCAATGACCATAGCATCAGCCACATTACTGATACCGCTGACATCAAGCTCAACAATTTCTTTTGCTTTTACATCTTCAAGTGCAGCATGTACGACTTTTAAGCAGTCCTGTACAGCTTGAGAATTTGAATTCATAGTAAGATCGTGAGAATTAGAAGCGCTGGGCGATGGTTCTAAATTCATGGGGTGTGTAATTTCCTAACAATTATGCATGGTCTAATATAGCGGTTTTAGTGCTGAATTTCAAATGAAGCCGCAGTCCACTCAGTCATGCTCCGGAAAGAATTCGGCTTTCCAGACAAAGGAGTCATTGGAATGCTGCATCGGCTTATATTCGGCAGCGACATAAGCTTGATATTGACTATGTTTTAACCACTGAAATATATCATGATATTGAATGGACGCCGTATTGGGTTGATGTCGTCCCGGACAATCCGCAAACTGGATATGACCAATCAGGTGAATATTTTCTTTTAAATTTTCCAGTACATCTTCGCCCATCATCGCCATGTGATAGCAGTCATACTGCATTTTTAAGGCCGGATGATTGACTGCTTCCAGCATTTCCTGAGCTTGTGCAACATTTTGAATCAAAAAACGTGGCATATCGGTGCCATTGACCATTTCAAAGACCGGTTCAATTTGATGCTCGAGCAGCATTGAACAGGCCATTTTCAGATTACTTGCCAGCGTATTCAGGCAGGGCAACAGGTCACAATCCAGAGGCTGTTTGCCTGCCAGAATATTGACCCGAGGTACATTTAAGGCCGTGGCATACTGGATGGCTTGTTCAACAGCATGACGGAACTCGATTTCCCGCCCCGGGATACCGGCCAGGCCATGGCCGCCCTGCATTAAATCACCGGCAGGCACATTAATCAGGCATAAGTTCAGTTGATGGATGCTGAGCTGATTTTGAATCTGGCCAATCGTTAATTCATAAGGAAACTGGATTTCGACATGATTAAAGCCCTGTGCTCGAGCCAGTGCGAAGCGTTCGATGAGTGGCACTTCGGTAAAAATCATCGACAGGTTAACGGCGAGTTTAATCATGTATTTTCCTTATACATTCAGGGTATTACAAAAGTAAAAATTATGCGTGCTTGAGCTGTTGAATCACAGTGGCCAGATCGGCCTCGGCAAAGCCCTGGGCCTGATGGATTTGCAGCTGTGATAAGGCCTGAGTCGCGACCGGAACATTCAGGTCAAAGCTTTGGGCCAGTTGCACGGCATTGTTCAGATCTTTAGATAAGGTCTGCACTTTCCATTGCACCGGTTCGAAAGTTTGTGTGGCCATACGTGGCGCCAGAATCTGGAAAGGTTTGGAATCGGCAAAACCACCCGCCAAGGCAGGTGCCAGTAGGCGTGTATCTACACCTGCAAGGCCCGCCAATGCCACTGCTTCCGCGATCAGGGTACTATTGGCTGCGACAATGAGCTGATTACAAATTTTGGTCGCCTGACCAGTACCGGTGTCGCCCATACGGGTAACGCGCTGTGAAAGTGCTGCATAAATTGGGTCAAGATGTTCAATCATTGTGGCATCACCACCGGCAAAAATCACCAGACTGCCCTGTTCAGCACCTGCGGTACCGCCTGAAACTGGGGAGTCAATCCAGTTCACCTGTCTGGTCTGTGCTTGTGCTGCAAG
Organism: Acinetobacter sp. YH12151; assembly: GCF_013418355.1. Taxonomy (NCBI): domain Bacteria; kingdom Pseudomonadati; phylum Pseudomonadota; class Gammaproteobacteria; order Moraxellales; family Moraxellaceae; genus Acinetobacter; species Acinetobacter sp. YH12151. Next base: position 10,055 of record NZ_VPCG01000028.1, read on the forward strand.
CGCGTGGGTTTGCTGCACCGAAAGGCTGGAAAAATCCACAATGATTTGATCGGCAACCAAATACGGCACGATCTGCTCAAAGACCGATTGCACCGCCTGATCATCTGCCAAGCAAGTCAAAATCACTGGATAATCCGCAATCTGATTCAAAGACAGCGCAGTTGCACCCAAGTCGATTAAGGGATGGCAAGCCGCCGAGGTACGGTTCCATACCGCGACCTGAAAACCTGCCTGTAGTAGACGGGTCGCCATCCGGCGTCCCATCAGGCCCATACCCAAAAAGGCAATCTTAGTATCGCGATTTAACTGCATGCTTTTTCTTATTCCTTGCTTGGACTCTAACTCGATTTAGTTATATTGGCGTGGCACGAACTGGACTTCCGGATTCTTGTCCTTTTTGCGAGCCAGCTGACTGTTTTTACCTAGCAATAATTTGAGCTGCCAGATTTTTTCCATACGTAAAGATTTATTTGGGCGATGCTGCATGGCATCCAGTACAAACTTAGAGGCCATCAGGGCATCCGGAGAGCGTTGCAGCATTTCCTCAGCCAATGCTTGTGCGCGTGCCAGTGGTTCTTGATCCACATGGGTAACCAGACCAATCTCTTTGGCATAGGCACCGTCAAAAATCCGGGCAGTCAAGGTCAGCTCTTTGGCCAGATCAATCCCAATCAGGCCTTTCAGCGAACGGCTGAGTCCCATATCTGGTACCAGTCCCCAACGGGTTTCCATAATCGACATTTTGGTATCAGGATGTGCAATACGGATATCTGCGGCCAGAGCAAGCTGCATACCAGCGCCAAAACAGAAGCCCTGCATCGCAGCGATCACCGGCACCGGTAATTCCTGCCAGACCAGAAAGGCTTTCTGGAACAGGCTCTGACCCGGACGGATTAACTCCCAGGCCGCATAGGCACGATTTTTAGGATTATTTAAATCGGCCAGATCAATGCCGGCACTAAACACCTGCGCTTCACCGGTTAAAATGACGCAACGGATACTTTTATCTTTTTTGATTTTCTGCGCAGTCGCAACCAGTTCACGCAGCAGGGCAAAGCTCATGGCATTGCGTTTATCCGGGCGATTCAGTGTAACTGTGGCAATGCCGTTATTTTTTTCCAAGCGCACGAGTGACATGGCATTCTTCCTTATTTTTCCTGAGCCGAGCATAGCATGTGGCCTATGAGCTTGCATGACAGCTCAGTCATACTTTCTAAGTCACGGACTGAGCAGCTTCAAGTTTTAATTCAAATGTTGTTTCAGAATTTGCTGGGCGGCCTGTTCAACTTGTTCGACCACGGCTTTAAGTTCATCAAAATGTTTCAGCACGTCTTGAACAAAGTTTTCGTCGGCCTTGCGACGTTCTTTGCGCAGGGTTGAAACGAACTGTTCAAATCCGCCCGTGACTTTCTGCAAAGTCGGTGCGCCGACATAGCGGGTTGCACCATATAAACGATGCAAGACATGTTCCAGTTGCGGGAAATCTTCCAGCTCAATTAACTGCTGCATTTCAGTGAGTTCATCGGCAAAACTGTCGACCAGCATGCGCAACAGGTCTACTGCCAGATCTTCCTTATTGGCTGCCAGTTGCAGGCTTTGCTGCCAGTCCAGAATATTCGGATCCAGTGCATCAATCACATGGGCGCGTTCCAGCACTGGAAGCCGTTTAAAATGTTCGGTGGTCCAGTGGGTCAGAATCTGCACAATCTGCTCGATCTGGATCGGCTTGGTGACATAATCATCCATGCCATTTTGCAGCAGCTTATGTTTTTCATCTGACAGCGCATGTGCAGTCAGGGCAATAATCGGCAGTCGGTTATGGTTTTCAAAGGTCGATTCCAGTGAGCGAATCGCACGTGTGGTATCAATTCCCGACATCACCGGCATCTGAATATCCATAAAGACCAGATCAAAAGCCGGCTGTTTCTGCTCATAACGGCGCTGGATGATATCAATCGCTTCCTGTCCGCTCAGGGCTTTGCTGGTGGTGACATTCAGTTCAGCGAGTAATGCTTCCAGAACAATCAGGTTGGGCAAATGGTCATCGACGGCCAGAATATGCAGACCCTGACCATTAAAGTCTTCATGCTGTTCCTGATCGAAGACCGGTTGATTGCCCAGCAGCTGAATCAAGGCACTGCGGCTGAGTGGCTGATGCAGAGCACGGGCACGATGGTCGTTCAGCATGCTTGGATCGAGTTGCATCTGATAACCATATACGGCCAAATGACCCTGATAACGCGAGCGGATCTCGCGTAACAGGACTTCGCTGTCGCCACTATGATCGACGATGAGCCAGGTGTTTTCAGAGTTCTGTAGATGATTCAGGCGGCTAAACAGATCCAGAATCGATGCGCATTCAATATGCTTGACCTGATAATTTTCCAGATAATGACGCAAGACGTTCGCGGTTGCCGGATGGGCCAGATAAGACACCACCGTCAATTCATTGAAATCTGGATGATCAATTACAGTATCTTCATCGACCAGGAATTGTGCAGTAAACCAGAAAGTCGAGCCTTTTTCGGTTGGGGCACGTTCCTGATTATCTTCAAAACCAATCTGGCCATGCATCAGGCTGACCAGCTGTTTGGAAATGGCCAGCCCCAGTCCTGTACCGCCAAACTGACGGGTGACCGAAGTATCGCCCTGTGAGAAAGATTCAAACAACTTCTTACGATCGGTACCACTCAGGCCAATGCCGCTGTCCTGTACACTAAAATGCAAGACACATCGATCGATGCCATCATGTTCCATACGTGCCCGCACGATGATTTCGCCATCCGGAGTGAACTTGATCGCATTGGAAATCAGGTTGGTCAGAATCTGCTTAAAACGTAAGGCATCGCCAATCACATGTTTCGGTACACTGTCCGCATAGTAAAACGCCATATCAATATGTTTTTGCGCGGCCAGTGGCGAGAGCATGTCCATCACATCAAAAATGGCTTCTTCCAGATCAAAAGCTGCTGTTTCCAGTTCCAGTTTGCCGGCATCAATTTTGGAAAAGTCCAGTACATCATTAATCAGTGCCAGCAAATGCGCCGAAGATTTACGAATGGTCTGCAAATATAAGCTTTGCTCATTGCTGAGATTGCCCTGACGCAAGAGCAGATGAATAAAGCCATCAATACTGTTTAGCGGGGTACGTAGCTCATGGGAAATGTTGGCCAGAAATACCGACTTGGCCTGATTGGCCGAGATTGCCTGGTCACGTGCCTGACGGTAGGTAATATTCTGGACTTCCAACGTGTCCAGAGTACGGCGTAAATCATCTTCGGTCTGTTCGGTATGTTCGCGCAGTTCCAGAAAGCTGAAATGCAGACGTTTCACCACATTGGCGATATCACGCTGCAATAAACGCAGTTCTCCAGTGCTGTTAATCACCATATGCTGACCCAGGGTGTCGGCATTCAGGCGTTGCAGCTGCATGCGAATTTCATACATCGGTGCAATCCAGCGCCGTGAGTAGAAATTCAGACAGAGTAATAACAGCAATAAGGTCAACAGACCGGTCGCAATCAACACGATCAAGACCCGGTAACGGGCAATTTCCAGCGGCTGATTATCCAGTTCAATTGCCAGCCAGCCTTTAGAAAAACTGTTTTCATTCACTTTAATGGCATAAATATGATTGTCTTTATGCAGAATCGGGCCAATAAAGTTACCGCTTTTATCAAAATCGGGCCAAGCGGCCTGTTCCTGAAAGCCGATACCTAAACGATTCTTGCCACTGTCATCCAGAATGGCTGCCCGAACCAGGTGTTTTTCATTGAGCATATTCTGCATGGCATTGTGGGCCTGATCATATTGCCAGGGATACAGGCTTAAAATATCCAGTGCATACTCAGACGTGCCTTGAAAACGCGTCATAATGGCAATTGCCATCTGCTTTTGCTGGGCACGTGCGGCATTCGAGGTTTCAGTCAACACCAGCATCGCGCCAACACAGGCCAAAATAGTAATCGGCACAAAAATCAGCGCAATCAACTGTCCATAGGCGTGATTTAAGTGTAGGCGTTTAAACAGCTTTTTATTGATCGTTGACATGATTTAAGCAGTATTTTCTTTATGTCTGGCATATTAGCATGCTTTAAATCGACAGTTAAAATTTAAGCATTATTTTTATAAGGGTTCAGATCAACCTTTAAAAATACAAGAGATTTCAGTTAAATGATTGCCGAAATACAGTGAAAAGCGGGCGATGAAGACTTCAGTCGTCTGAAAGTCCGGGGCTGAAAATAACGCTTTTATATTCACAGCTGAGCTGCTTGATCTTGCTAAATCACAGGGAAATGAAGTTTATAGCAGGATACTGAGTCTGTTTTAGAGAGTTTCCTGAAAAAGCAGTGCTAAATGGATGCAGGGAAAAGCATTTTTTCATACAATAGCCGCACCTCGATATAGGTGCACACAATGAGTAATACCACCCCCGATTTTCAAGCAGATGAATTTTTGTTAGACCACTATGTCGGCAAAACGCCACTGGTGCGTTTACAGCGTCTGGTAAGTCACACTCAAGCTACAGTACTCGCGAAACTCGAAGGCAATAATCCGGCAGGATCGGTCAAAGACCGTCCGGCCTATAATATGATCATGCAGGCGGAAAAACGCAGTCAGATCAAGCCGGGTGATACCCTGATTGAAGCAACGAGCGGAAATACGGGGATTGCATTGGCGATGGTCGCAGCGATGCGTGGCTATAAAATGAAGCTGATCATGCCGAACAATATGAGTCAGGAACGTAAGGATGCGATGCGTGCTTATGGTGCCGAGCTGATTGAAGTTACCAAAGAACAAGGCATGGAAGGTGCACGTGATCTGGCCGCTCAAATGCAAAATGATGGCGTGGGTCTGGTACTGAATCAGTTTGGCAATCCGGATAATGTCGAAGCACATTATCTGACTACAGGTCCTGAAATCTGGCAGCAAACCGGTGGCAAGATTACCCACTTTGTCAGTTCTATGGGTACAACCGGCACTATTATGGGTGTCTCGAAATATCTGAAGGAAATGAATCCGGAGATTCAGATCGTGGGTTTACAGCCATCTGATGGTTCAAGCATTGCCGGAATCCGTCGCTGGCCGGAAGAATATCTGCCGACCATTTTTGATCGCAGTCGCGTGGATCGTATTATCGATATTCCACAAATTGAAGCTGAAAAAACCATGCGTAAGCTGGCGCAGAAAGAAGGCATCAGTGCTGGTACTTCATCTGGTGGTGCAGTGTGGGCTTCCATAAAGCTGGCGGAAGAACATCCGGATGCCGTCATTGTGTGTATTATTTGTGACCGTGGTGACCGTTACTTGTCTACAGGGTTATTCTCTGTGCAAGATTCTGAATAATTATTTGAGCACTGTGTTATGCGCCTGCCTGTTTTAACTTTCGATATTGAAACCCAAACCGATCTCAAATCAGGCGCGCATTTATTTGGTCTGGACTTGCCTGAAGCAGATCTGGATCAGGCCCTGACCAAACTGCGCCGTCAGGATTCAGGCTCTGATTTTCAGCGTCCGCCCTTGCATGAAATTGTCTGTATTTCCGGTTTATGGATCGATGAGCAGGGCATGAAGCTGTTTTCTTTTAGCCGGGAACAGCATTCTGAAGCGGAAATTTTAAGAAAATTCTTATCGATTTTTGATAAGCGTCATCCGACGCTGGTCAGCTGGAATGGTTCACAGTTTGATTTACCGGTGATTTTATACCGTGCCATGTATCATGGACTCTCTGCACCGAGTCTATTCGATCAGGGCGAAATTGACACGCAAAAGCGTTATAATAACTACCAGAATCGTTACCATCATCGTCATGTCGACTTAATGGATGTGATGGCCATGTTCCATGCGCGTCATTTCCAGAAGCTGGACGATGTTGCACATTTGCTGGGTTATCCGGGTAAACGCGGTGACGGGGCCTATCGGGTTCCTGAATATGTCCGCAATCAGCAATGGACCGAACTGACCTCTTATTGTGAAGGCGATGTGCTGAATACCTGGCTGGTCTATATCCGCTGGCTGTTGTTAAAAGGACAGCTGTTATTGCCGGATTATCAGCATTTGCTGCACAGTACGATTCAATATTTGCATACCCAACCGCAGCATGCGGACTTTTTATCGGTTTGGCGTGAAACGTCACAAAGAACTGACTTTACCCGTTTTGATTTTCCAACTCCCACATCCTAGGTTTTCATGAAGCATCGAGCACACACACGTCCTACCCAGCAACCCGAGTACATTTTTCAGGTTGAGTCACTTTCGCATGAGGGACGTGGCATCGCTCATTATGGTTCACACCCGGATCATCCACCGCATAAACACGGCAAGAAAGTCTTTATCCGTTATGCCTTGCCCGGTGAAACCGTGCGTGCTCGCATTACCCGTGAAGTTAAAAAACTGGAAGAAGCTGACAGTCTTGAATTACTCAGCGAAGCTTCCGAAATTCGCGTCAAGCCGATCTGTGCACATTTTGGGGTCTGTGGCGGCTGTAATATGCAGCATATCGCAGCCGATGCACAGATTGAACTAAAACAGAATGTGCTGAAATCGCATTTACAGCATTTTGCTGGCATCCAGCCTGTGCAGTGGCTTGCACCGCTACGTTCCGAGCGTGAAGATTATCGCCGTAAAGCCCGGATCGGAGTGCGTTATCTGCCGGCTAAGGACACATTGGTGGTGGGTTTTCGTGAGAATCAAAGCAATAAATTAACCTCGATTGATCGCTGCATGATTCTGGATCGTGAATTTGGATCGCTTACAAGCCTTAAACAATTGCTGCAAAGTCTCAATGGCAAGGCTGACATTGGTCATATAGAATTGGCCATGGGGGATCAGGATATTGCCTTACTGGTGCGTGAAACTGCAAAATTATCAGTGGCTGATGTCAACCAATTGCGCGAATTTACGTTACAGAAAGGCTGGCAACTGTATGTGCAGCCTGCCGGCAAAGATACACTCTCGCGAATTGATGCTCCAGATGCCGCGGCGCGCTTGCACTATAGTCTTGATGACTTTGATGTGAAATTCGGTTTTAATCCTGTGGACTTCACTCAGGTGAATTCGACTATCAATCCGCAAATGGTAGCGCTGGCATGTAATTTGCTACAGCTGCAACAGGGTGAGCGGGTTCTGGATCTATTTTGTGGATTAGGAAATTTTTCTCTAGCACTGGCACGCTGTGTAGGCACATCCGGTCAGGTGATTGCGGTGGAAGGGAGTGAAGAAATGGTGCAACGCGGTGCGGAAAATGCCAAAAATAATGGTATTGCCCAAGTTGCTTTTTATTCACAAGATTTAACCAAAGATTTCTCGCACCAGACTTGGGCAAATCAAGGTTTTGATGCATTATTGATTGACCCGCCACGTGCTGGCGCAGAAGAAGTCATGCATTATCTTCCTCAGTTTGGCGCAAAAAGAATCGTTTATGTGTCATGTAATCCTGCGACACTCGCAAGAGATGCAGGGCTCTTGGTACAACAGGGTTATCGCCTCACTCAAGCCGGAGTGATGGATATGTTCACGCATACTGGGCATGTTGAATCGATTGCATTGTTCGAAAAAGAAAATTAAATGAACGATTGAAGAAATGATGTATTTACAAGTAGGAGAAGGGTATGGTCACAGTACGTGAGCAACTCCCTGGACGACTCAATGAGTTGTCACAGGAGACGACTGTAGAACATGCCGAACAAGCACACCACGATCTGACTGAGTGGTTGGATCGGGTTCGTGGCATATTAGATGGGGCACCTTTACAGCAGCTCGAAGAAGTCGCCCACTTAACATTAGAAAGAGAGCTGCAAAGTACGGTTCAGCATCGTTCCAATACCTTTTATACCGGTATTGAGATGGCAGATATTTTGGCACATCTGCATGTCGATGAAGATACCCTGTCTGCGGCCATGCTCTATCGTTCGGTGCGTGAAGGCGTCATGCCACTGACTGAAGTGTTAGAAAAATTTGGTGAGCAAGTGTATAGCCTGGTCAAGGGCACGCTGGCCATGGGTAAACTGTCTGAACTGATCGAAAAAAATAAACGTCTGGAAGACCATTTCGATAATAATCAGCGTGAACATCTGTCCGGCATTTATAAAATGCTGATTTCAGTGACTGAAGATGTGCGTGTGGTTCTGGTGAAGTTGGCAGAGCGTACCTATGCCTTGCGTGAGCTGACCAATTCCTCGCGTGAACGTCAGGAGCGGGTTGCCCGAGAAATTCTGACGATCTACTCACCACTGGCGCACCGTTTAGGCATCGCCCAGTTAAAGTGGGAACTGGAAGACTTGGCCTTCCGTTATCTTGCGCCAGAACGTTATAAAGAAATTGCTTCTTTACTGAATGAAAAACGTTTAGAGCGAGAGCAATATATTCAATTCGTGATTGATAAATTACGCAATGAATTGTCTGAATATGGCATCGAAGCTGAAATTAACGGACGCGTAAAACACATTTATTCGATTTATCGAAAAATGAAAAGCAAGAGCCTGAGTTTTGACCAGCTCTATGATATTCGTGCCTTAAGGGTATTGGTCAAGAGCGTACCGGAGTGTTACCACAGTTTAGGGATTGTACATCAGATCTGGCGACATATTCCGCATCAGTTTGATGACTATATTACCAATCCAAAAGCCAATGGCTATCGTTCCCTGCATACGGCTGTAATTGCCGAGAACAAATCACTTGAAGTGCAGATTCGTACTTACAGCATGCATGAAGAAGCAGAGCTGGGGGTGTGTTCGCACTTTAATTATAAAGAAGGCTCGAAAACCACCGATCATTCTTTTAATCATCGTTTGCATTCTTTACGCGCAGTTCTCGAGCATTATCAGGAACGCAATGAGTCCAGTGCACATAAAGAAGCAGAAGATGAAATCGAAAACTTCGAACATATTCAAGACTTCGAAGGCTTCGAAAAAATTTATGTGTTTAGTCGTGATGGTGATATCAAAGAGTTGCCGCGTGATTCAACTGTGCTCGACTTTGCTTATCATGTGCATACCGAAGTTGGTAACAAATGCTATGCCGCGCGTGTCAATCAGCGCTATGTGCCACTGACCTATACCCTGAAAACCGGGGAACAGGTCGAGATTCTGACCAAAAAAGACCGTGAGCCGAATCGGGACTGGCTGGTTAACTCTCTGGGTTATATCAAGACTGCACGTGCGCGCGACAAGTTGCGCCACTGGTTCCGTCAACAGGACCGCAGTAAAAACCTGGAAGTCGGCCGTGAAGTGCTGAATAAAGAATTGTCACGTCTGGCGATTCATCCAAAATCGATCGATTTGAGTGATTATTGCAATCATTTTAATGTCAAAACCGGTGATGACATTCTGGTGAATCTGGTCAATGGTGATATCAGCCTGCATGCCTTGATTAATCAGGTGAATCGTCATATGCATCTGGATCAGGATGAACCTGAGCTGGTGCTGAAGCCAGCGCTGAATCCGCGTGCCAGTCATACGCTGTCAGCGCACGGTATTCTGATTGACGGGCTGGATAACGTAGAGCTGCATGTCGCGCAATGTTGCCAACCGGTGCATGGTGAGTCGATCGCTGGCTATATCACCCTGAATCGTGGGGTAAGCATTCATAAGGTGGCTTGTCCGGACTATGTGCGCATGATCACCCAAGAGCCTGAACGTGCGGTAGAAGCCGACTGGGAAATGCAGCCAACACGTGGCCAGAGCGTACAGATTGTGGTGGAAGCCTATGATCGACGTGGTCTGCTCAAAGATCTGACGCAAGTGATTTTTTCCGACCAGATCAATATCCGTCAGGTCAATACTATTTCGGAAGCGGACGGTATTGCCAATATGAAGCTATTGATTGAAGTTAAAGGTCTGGCGCAACTTTCCAAACTGCTGGCGCGTCTTGAACAGCAGCCGGGCATTATCAGCGCCCGCCGTCTGGTACAGGGCACTTAATTCTTTATTTCTAAGCTGAAGAAAGCCTGCAATTCAATTGTGGGCTTTTTTATTGTAAGGTATTTGAACAAAATGGATAAAAACAGATCAACAGACCGATATGAGTGCGCCAGAAATATTTGAACGAAGACGACATCATCTGACAAAAGTGATTGATCAGCTGATTGACACCCAGCAATTTAAAACCGGCAAAGAGATCTGCGAGCATTTTGGCTTGTCTGCTGCTTATATCGCGCAGTTACTGAATAGCAAACGCCAGATCGGAGAGAAGGTGGCAAGGGAACTGGAACAGCAACTTGGCTTAGCTCATTTAATTCTGGATCAGACGGTCGAACCGAAGATTGAACTTGCTACAGCTATAGAACAGGTCGCTTTATTTCAGATGCAGGTGGTACAGCAGCAGGCCTTTAAACTCAATCCCATAGATTCTATGGTTTCGTTCAATCAAGATATTTTTCATCTGCAAGCACAGCATTATGCGATTCAGGTGGCAGAGCACTATTATTTTCCCATTCTGAAACCGGACTGGTGGCTGGTTTGTGATAAAGAGTTGCCAGTTTTTGGGATGTGCTGTGTGTATCTGGTCAACGGCTTGCACTCATTTTAGAAGAGTTGGGCGAAGCTCAGGATGTTTATGAATTTCGAAGTCTGGATGAAAATCGGAAAGTCATTTTCCAAAAAACAGATATTGAAAAAATCCATCCAGTGATTGCGATTCTGCCGGCTACTTCAACATTCAAACAGCAGAAATAATTCAGCCCATCCTAGGACGGGCTGAACGATGAAAATGAAATATCAGATTAGGGAATCTGGTTTTCGTCTTCAAATTCTGGCTTGACTTGTACGATAAAGTCCTGACGGTTTAAACCACGCCAAAGTGCAAATCCAGTCCCGATATAGATTGAAGAGTAGGTACCGACAAAAACGCCGACAAACATCGCAATCGAGAACCATTTCAGGCCATCACCACCCATGAGCATCATTGCAACAACAACCAGCAATAGCGTCATAGAGGTATGAATGGTACGGCGTAAGGTTTCGGTCAGGGCAATGTTAATCACTTCAAGCGGTTCTGCACCCCGAATCTTACGGAAGTTCTCACGGATACGGTCAGAGACCACGATATTATCGTTCAGTGAGAAACCAATGATCGCAAGGAGTGCCGCAAGTACCGTCAGGTCAAATGGCCACTGCGTCATGGCAAAAATCCCGAGGGTCACCACGATGTCATGGAACAGCGACAGTACTGCACCGATCGCCAGTTTGAGCTCAAAGCGGATGGTGACATAGACCAGCATCAGCAAGAGTGCCAGTGCCACCGCGCCACCAGAGCGGACATACAGCTCATTACCCACCTGTCCGCCGACTACATCAAGCTTCGGTACCTCTGCCGCATTATTTGGCAGCTGAACCGCTGCTGTGACCGCTTTAGTCAGGTCTTCAGCTTCAATGTCTTCCTGAACGGGCATACGTACCATCAGGTCGCGTTCTGAACCTAAAGTCTGCACCACGGCATCGTTGAAGCCAGCCTGGCTCAGTGCCTTGGAAACATCCTCCGGTTTGACCGGATTGGTATAGTTCAGCTCGGCTGCCACACCACCGGTAAAGTCCAGACCCAGGTTCAGACCTTTAGTGGCAATAAAGAACAGACTCGCAACCGTTAAGAAGATAGACAACAATGCCGCAGGCAAAGCAATCTTCATAAACGGAATGACGCGTTCGTCTTCAGGGCGACCATACTGTTTCTGATTCAGTTGAGTATTTTCAGTCATCATCGATCTCCTTAAATGCTCAACTTTTTCAAGTTACGTTTTTTGCCATAAATGATCTGTACCACGGCACGGGTTACTGTAATGGCAGTAAACATCGAGCAGACGATACCAATCATCAGGGTCACGGCAAAGCCTTTGATCGGACCTGTACCAATCGCGAACAGAATGAATGCAACCAGGAAGGTGGTGAGGTTCGAGTCAAAAATGGTGTTATAGGCTCGATCATAACCCGCCACGATCGCCTGTTTCGGCGAGGCACCCCATTTCATCTCTTCCCGTATTCGTTCACAGATCAGTACGTTGGCATCGACCGCCATACCGATGGTAATCACGATACCGGCAATACCAGGAAGGGTTAAAGAAGCCCCAATCCATGACATGACGGTAAGAAGCATGGCCAGGTTAAAGACCAGAGCAAAGTTGGCAATCACACCAAACAGACGGAAGAAGACCACCATCCAGATCGCAACTAAGAGGAAACCGATCTGAGTTGAAAGGACACCTTTATCGATGTTTTCCTGACCCAGACTTGGACCAATCACACGTTCTTCGACAAAGTACATTGGTGCAGCCAAAGCACCTGCACGTAGCATCAAGGCAAGTTCAGCAGCTTCCTGCGGAGAATCCAGACCAGTAATACGGAACTGAGAGCCGAGTACCGCCTGAATAGTTGCAGCATTAATCACGACAGATTCAGTATATGGGGTACGAACTTCAGTTTGAGTACCGGTCGCAGGGTCTTCCACATAGCTAATGCGCTGTTTGTTCTCGATGAACAGTACCGCCATACGTTTGCCAACCGCATTACGGGTCGCATCCGACATCAGTTTGCCGCCTGCGCTGTCTAGCGTAATGTTGACTTCAGCACCGCCGGTGTCCTGACTAAAGCCAGAAGATGCATTCTGAACACGTTCACCAGTCAAGATCCGGTTGCGGTTCAAAAGCAGCTGACGACCACTGTCCAGGGATTCATAAGCGAATACTTCTGTACCTGGTGGCAATGTGCCAGTCGCCTGACCGGTATATGGATCAATATATTGATCATTCAGGTCAGAAACCAGACGAAACTCAAGGTTTGCGGTACGACCCAAGACACGTTTTGCTTCTGCAGTATCCTGTACACCCGGCAATTCAACCACAATACGGTTGCTGCCCTGGGTTTGCACCAGTGCTTCTGCCACACCTAACTCGTTAATACGGTTACGTAAGGTGGTCAAGTTCTGGTTGACTGCATAAGACTCGATTTCTTGCTTACGTACATCAGTATAAGTCAAACGTAAAGTCGAACCGGTATCAGTCGCAACAGCCTGCTGGGTAAACTCATTGCCATTACGGCGCAAGAAGTCCATCGCTGCAGCACGATCATCATTGCTGGCAAACTGCACCACAATGGTGTTGCTGCTTAAGTTCAGGCTATTAAATTTCAGGTTGTTATCACGCAACTGACGACGTAGGTCTGTCGCAGAGGTTTCCATGCGCTGCGCAATCGCTTTGTCCATGTCCACTTCGAGTAAGAAGTGAACACCGCCACGTAAATCCAGACCCAGCTTCATTGGCTTGGCACCAATTTTTTGCAGCCATTCTGGCGTGGTCGGGGCAAGGTTCAGTGCAACCACGTAATCATCACCTAATCCGCGACGTAAAGCTTCTTTGGCTTTAAGTTGCAATTCACTTGAATCTACACGTAATAAGGCAGCATTGTTGCTAAAGCTATTGTCATGGGTGGCAATATTTTCAGTTGTTAAAATTTGCTCTGCTTTTTGTACGATGCTTGCATCAATTTGAGTACCGGCTTTGGCACCCGAAATCTGTACAGCAGGTTCATCTGGATACAAACTTGGCAGGGCATATAAGGTACTGATGACTAGTACAACTAGAATCAGTACATATTTCCATGCTGGGTAACGCATTTATTTTCTTCTTAAAATGAAAAAGTCGTGCAAGGGCACGACTATTTTTGATTAAAGGTTATTTAAAGTGCCTTCAGGAAGGACTGAAATCACACTCGCACGCTGAACTTTAACTTCTACGCCACGGTTCAATTCAACCACTGCGAAGTCACCTTCAATCTTGGTGATTTTGCCCATTAATCCGCCTGCAAAAACGACTTCACTGCCAACACCAAGGCTTTCAACCAAAGCACGATGTTCTTTGGCACGTTTAGATTGAGGGCGCCAGATCAAAAAATAGAAGATTGCAATAAAAACCGCAATCATCAAAAGGTTCGCCATCATGCTGGGTTGTTGTGCAGCTTCACCTGCAGCGTGAGCAGTCGAAATAAAAAGGCTCATTACATTTTCCTAAAATAAAAAAACTGGTGATCAACTTGATAATAAATTGACATATTCTTGCAATTTACATTGTCTTTTTCCTCAGCGCAAATGCTGATGGATTAATCTTGCGGGCAAGGGGGTACTTCCAGGCCACGACGGGCATAAAAGTCCTGCACAAACGCATCAAATGTACCGTTGTCCAAGGCATCACGCATGGATTCAGTCAAGCGCAGGTAATAACGCAAGTTATGAATGGTACCGAGCATCGAACCAAGCATTTCCCCACATTTTTCGAGGTGGAATAAATAAGCACGAGTGAAGTTGGTACAGGTGTAGCAATCGCAATGTGGATCAAGCGGGCTTTGATCGTGACGATATTTTGCATTACGGATCCGTACCAGACCATCTGTGACAAAATAATGACCATTACGTGCATTTCGGGTTGGCATCACGCAGTCAAACATATCGACACCACGGCGCACCGCTTCCACAATATCTTCAGGCTTGCCGACCCCCATCAAATAGCGCGGTTTATCTGCCGGCATTTGTTCTGGAAGATAATCCAGTACCTTGATCATTTCTTCTTTAGGCTCGCCAACGGACAGACCGCCAATCGCGTAACCATCAAAGTCAATATCAAGCAGGCCTTTTAACGATTCTTCACGTAAGTCTTCATACATGCCACCCTGAATAATCCCAAACAGTGCATTACGGTTTTTCAGAACCTCGTGATGTTGGGTTTTACAGCGCTTCGCCCAGCGCAAAGACAGTTGCAAGGATTTTTGCGCTTCTTCATGCGTCGCAGGGTACGGCGTACATTCATCAAAAATCATCACAATGTCAGAGTTCAGCGTGTGCTGAATGTCCATTGAAATTTCAGGCGATAAAAATACTTTTGAACCATCGATGGGTGAGCGGAAGGTGACCCCTTCTTCTTTAATTTTACGCATTGCGCCCAGACTGAACACCTGGAAGCCACCGGAATCGGTCAAAATGGGATTATTCCACTTCATAAATTCGTGCAGGCCACCATGTTCACGAATCACATCGAGTCCTGGACGTAAATACAAATGGAAGGTATTGCCCAAAATGACTTGAGACTTGATCTCTTTAATATCACGCGGCAACAGGCCTTTGACCGTACCGTAAGTGCCGACAGGCATAAACATCGGGGTTTCAACCACACCATGTTCAAGCGTTAAACGACCACGACGGGCGCGACCCGACTGACCTAATTTTTCAAACTTCATAGGAGTTCCACATCCAGGCGAAAAAACAGTTCGCTGCTAGTTCATAGCTAAAGGGCGCTATTTTCCTTGATTCTTACGCTAAACGCCAGCATTGTAGAGCATTCGCTCTGTAATTTTATTTATCGTTGAATAAATGCAAGATCAGGTGAAATAGTCGAATTTGCAGAAAACTGTTGCAAGCGCTGCTGGATATCTTCCCGGCTAAGAGCACAGCTGCCATCCGGTTCAGAGGCCATGGCGGCAATATGCTGGATCAGTTTCTGGATATAGATATTGCTGTCGATAAAGTAGGATTCCAAGGTCAGCAAATAGGCATCGTGCGCCACTTGCAGATAATCATAAGGCTCCATCACCAGCATTTGCTCCAGATCAATCAGAATGTCTTTGTCATTTTGCGAGAGTTTTAATCGCTTACTGATTTCAGAAAAAGGCTGGGCATGTCGGGAGGCTAGAAAGTTTTGCAATAAGGCGCTTTCTGGGTTGAGTTCCAGTGCAGATCGGCGTTCAAATTCGGCCTGGTTTGGCAGGCTCAGGAAAAAAAGTATATTGCCCAGATCCAGACCATAGGCTTCGGAGAGGCGATATTTGGCCTGTTTGAACGTTTGCAGTAATAAGTCCAGATGTGTTGTGTGGAGCTGTTGCTGTCCCAATAGCGGATGACCAAAACTATGCTGGGTTTTAAAATAATCGGCCAGCAAAGTTTTGAACGGGATCAGTCCGGAGTCGGGCGCAGCTTGTGCCCGATAACGCCATTTTGGGACATTCCAGCGATCTTGTTCAGCCAGATATTGCCGCTGATCCTCCGGATCTTTAAAAATACTGCACTCAGTCGAAATAGCCAGATCATCCAGCAGTAAAAATTCGTCAAAGACCAGACTACAGGCATAGATTCCATCGTCCTGATAATGGTCATAAAGCGGATAAAATTCTTCCACCAGCGTCTGCTCTAAGCGCTCTACATAATTCAGCATAATTTTTATTCTTTATTTTATTGGTTTTATAAAGGTGTAGCTTCATCCTGGGGCATTTTATTATAAGTTGAGTACGCCAGGATGAGAAAGTCGATCAGATGAGATAGTTGCTCAGTGAAAATTTGGACGATAGTCAAAACTCTGGGTTGCGCTCTGATCGCGAAAAGGGCGAACTGCTTTTTTTCCTAACAGCATATTATTAATCACATTGTGTGGGAAAATCTGGATCTGGTTATTAAACAGTTCCACATTGCGATTATAAATGGTAATTGCCGCACCGACATTTTCATTCTGTTCTTCAATTTCAGCCATCATTTTCAGATAAATGTCATTGGCTTTTAGCTCGGGATAGTTTTCAACCACTACATTGAGGCTATGCATGAGTTGTTTGTTCAGGCTTTCAATGCGCTGTAACTGAGAAATGTCGGCATCGTTGATATTTAAATTCATGATGTTCTGACGCAGTTCGGTGACTTTTTCCAGTGTGCCTTTTTCAAAAGAAGAATATTGCTCGACCAGCGGCTGCAGCCCATCCAGAATTTTCAGTTTCTGCCGTTCATAACTGGCAACATCCGACCAGGCGCGAATCGTCGCGTTGTGATGACGGACAATACTGTTGCGGATCATAATGATCAGCACAATCAGCGCAATAATGATCAAACATAAAACCAAAAATCCCATGCGAGATCTCCCCAATTCATATTTATATTCTGAAAATATTGATTTAAAAAAAAGCAGTTATTTTAAAAACTGCACAAGATCATGTTGTAACTGTTCGAGTTGTCTTAATTTAAACGTTCTGAGATGGCCGCGCAATGTCGAAATATCATTGATATGACGATGCTTGCTCGACACCTGAAATAGGTCATGAGGCCCCAGATAGCAGAGCATCCGATTTTCTGGATGAAACAGTAAATCCCCCTGACGCTGTGCAAAAAAATCGGCCAGACGCAGTACAAAACCCGGACTGAGTAATTTGGCGGTTTGCATCGGATCACTGCCATAAAAGTTTAAGCGTTGATTGGTACGAATATCGCTACTATGCCAAGGATGGCTATAAGGATAATAAAATTTACGTCGAGAAGTCGTGACCGCCAGCCCCTGAATCTGGATATCAAATACAAATACGCCCCACAGGTCTTTGTGAACCTGCATTAATTTAACCGGCTGCCCTTGCTTGTTGCGAACCTGTACTTCATCAATATAGTGATATTGAAACAGCAGCACCTGATGTTGCTGGCCGTTTTCATCTTCCCATATCGTACTGGCATAACGTGTAATCTCATTACTCAAAGAACCTTGATTGAATAAGGGGAATAAACGTTTTAAATGTCCAATAAAATGCAGGGGATTTAAAGGAATTGAAATATGCTGTGGCTGTTGCTGAAAGGCAAGCTGATATTTTTTGGCCAGTGCTGCATCTTCCAGAAAGCCAATAACTTCATCTAATGGTTGTTGTTGCTCATAGCAAAGATAGGCCCAGAACAGCAGCAGGCTGCCCAGAAAAACGCCACTTTGAATCCAGATATTTTCCGGTGCAATAAAAATGCTGACGATGAGCAACAAACCAATACCAGCCAGCGCCAATGGCAGATTATTTTCAAATTTTAGCGTTATCGGGCCATTCCAGGGATGCAATCCGTCCAGCAGGTCTTGATGACTCTTGGCTTGACGGCCCAAATCCCACAGCCGGGCAATATTCTGAAACACCACTGCATTTTTCTTGCGGCGAATATGAATGGACTGTTGTACAGACTCGATCGGCATGGGCAGCTATTCTCGCTATTGTGCCTGATCAATCAGCATGGCATCGCCATAACTGAAGAAGCGATAGTGGCTGTCTACTGCATGCTTGTAAGCATTCAGAATGTTGTCACGATTAGATAGGGCAGAAACCAGCATTAACAGGGTAGATTCCGGTAAATGGAAATTGGTAATCAGACGATCGACCACTTTGAACTGATAACCCGGATAAATGAAAATCTGGGTATCACCGGTCCAGCCTTTCAGCTCACTGCCATTGGCCTGCGCCGCACTTTCTGTGGCACGGGTAGCCGTTGTACCAACGGCAATGACTTTATTGCCACGCGCTTTAGTTGTTTTGATGAGTTCCATCGACTCATCGGACACCTGGCACCATTCGCTGTGCATGATGTGATTTTCAATATCGGTAGTGCGGACTGGTAAGAATGTACCTGCGCCCACATGTAGTGTGACAAAGGTGGTCTGAATTCCTTTGGCTGCTAACTTTTTCAATAAGTCTTCATCGAAATGCAGAGAAGCCGTAGGTGCTGCGACACTGGCCAGCTTGGTTGGATCATTAAACACAGTTTGATAACGTTCGGTATCAATTTCTTCTGCTTCACGGTTGAAATAGGGCGGAATAGGGAGGGCGCCATATTTGTCTAAGACATCTAAAATCGGCTGTGAAAATTCCACAATAAACAGGTTTTCATGACGACCTTGCACGGTCACTTTTACTGCATCTGGGCCAATAAACAGTTCTGCACCGGCTTTCGGTGAGTTGCTGGCCTTGATATGACAATGTGCAATGAACTGATCCATCATGCGTTCAACCAGTACTTCTATGGCACCGCCTGAGGCACGTTTGCCTTTTAGACGTGCTTTCATGACTTTGGTGTCGTTCAATACCAGTAAGTCGCCGTCTTCAAGCAAGTCCAGAATGTCGGTAAATTGATGGTCGTGATATTGACCGTGTGCGTCGAGGTGCAGCAGGCGAGAGGCACTGCGTGTTTCCAGAGGATAGCGAGCAATCAGCTCATCGGGGAGATCAAAATTAAAATCAGAAAGTTGCATGATGATTTACGCTAAAAAAACTGCGGCTAGTATAAACTTTTTTCTTTTTTATGGCGGGAATTGCTCGATTTTAAAACGAAAAAATGCCATTTGTTTTAAAAATAAACAAATGTAAATATTCTGCGTTGACAGTGCCGAGAAATCGCGTATTATACCTTTCATCCACTCCCGAGGTGGTGAAATTGGTAGACGCGGCGGACTCAAAATCCGCTGTCAGAGATGACGTGTCGGTTCGAGTCCGACCCTCGGGACCAAGATTCTAGAAAACCCCAAGCACATTCAGTCTTGGGGTTTTTTATTGTCTGTATATTTAAAAGTATTTATTTTCATCATTTCTTAAAATGGTTTTTGACTGAATTTGAGTGGTTTTGTCAGTAAGATGATGATTTATATCTATAGCGAAAAATAGATTAATTGAATAACTTTGATACATCAATCAGACATAAAAAACCGGCGCCTAGACGCCGGTTTTTTTATTTTACATTACTGATCAAGTCAGTTTTGCAAAAGCTTAGATCGTAGCAAGTGCTGCATTCAAAGTAGCACTTGGACGCATCACTGCATTTACTTTCTCTTGATCAACAGCGTAGTAACCACCGATGTCTACTGATTTACCTTGAACTTCAGCAAGCTCAGTAACGATTTTCTCTTCATTTTCAGCTAAAGTTTTTGCAAGTGGTGCAAATTTCGCTTTCAATTCAGCATTTTCGTCTTGAGCAGCAAGTTCTTCAGCCCAGAACTTCGCCAGGTAGAAATGGCTACCACGGTTGTCGAGTTCGCCAGTACGACGAGAAGGTGACTTGTCGTTATCTAGCAATTTGCCAGTTGCACGGTCTAAAGTTTTAGCAAGTAACTTGATGTTGTCATTGCCTTCTTTAATACCCATTTCTTCTAGAGAAACTGCAAGCGCCATGAATTCACCGAGTGAATCCCAGCGTAAGTGGTTTTCTTCAACTAACTGCTGTACGTGTTTAGGCGCAGAACCGCCTGCACCTGTTTCGTACATGCCGCCACCCGCCATTAACGGCACGATTGACAACATTTTCGCAGATGTACCCAATTCCATGATCGGGAACAAGTCAGTCAGGTAGTCACGCAGGATGTTACCTGTTACAGAAATGGTATCTAGACCGCGCGCAACACGTTCAAGCGTATAACGCATTGCACGTACTTGTGACATGATCTGGATATCAAGACCGGCAGTGTCGTGATCTTTCAGGTATTTTTCAACTTTCTTGATCAGTTCATTTTCGTGTGGACGGTACGGGTCAAGCCAGAAGATTGCCGGCATGCCGGAGTTACGCGCGCGAGTTACCGCAAGTTTCACCCAGTCGCGGATCGGTGCGTCTTTCACCTGACACATACGCCAGATATCGCCTTCTTCCACGTTTTGTGACATCAACACTTCGCCAGTTTCAAGATCAACGATGTTAGCAATACCCGCTTCAGAGATCTCGAAAGTTTTGTCGTGTGAACCGTATTCTTCCGCTTTTTGTGCCATCAAACCAACGTTCGGTACTGTACCCATTGTACGTGGATCAAAATTGCCATTCCACTTACAGAAGTTGATCATTTCCTGGTAAATACGTGCGAATGTTGATTCAGGCATGACGGCTTTACAGTCATAAGGTTTGCCATCAGCGCCCCACATTTTACCGCCACCACGGATCATTGCAGGCATAGAAGCATCTACAATCACGTCATTTGGTGAATGGAAGTTCGTGATGCCTTTGGCAGAATCAACCATCGCAAGTGCTGGACGATGTTCTTGGCAAGCATGTAGATCTGCAATGATTTCTTCACGTACAGAGGTTGGTAGAGTTTCGATCTTTTCATAAAGACCAGCCATACCGTTGTTTACGTTCACGCCAAGCTCATCAAATAACTTGCCGTGTTTTTCAAATGCGTCTTTGTAGTAAATTCTCACACAGTGACCGAATACGATCGGGTGTGAAACTTTCATCATGGTTGCTTTCACGTGAAGTGAGAACAAGATGCCGGCTTCTTTACAATCATCTAATTCTTTTTCATAGAAATCGCAAAGCGCTTTTTTGCTCATGAACATTGAATCGATGATTTCGCCATCTTGAAGCGCAACTTTTGGCTTAAGAACGATGGTTTTACCAGACTTGGTGATCAATTCCATTTTCACATTACGTGCACGGTCTAAAGTCATCGACTTTTCGCCATGGTAGAAGTCGCCTTCGTCCATGTGTGAAACGTGAGTTTGAGACCACTGTTTCCACTCGCTCATAGAGTGTGGGTGTTTTTTCACATAGTTTTTAACGGCAGCAGGTGCACGACGGTCTGAGTTACCTTCACGTAGTACCGGGTTTACTGCTGAACCAAGACATTTGCTATAACGTGCCTTGATTGCTTTTTCTTCTTCAGTGGCCGGGTTTTCAGGATAGTCAGGAAGGGCATAGCCTTTAGACTGGAGTTCCTTGATACACGCTGTTAGCTGGCCAACAGAAGCACTGATATTTGGGAGTTTGATAATGTTCGTGTCTGGATCTTGTGTAAGACGACCTAGCTCAGCTAGAGTGTCAGGCACCTTTTGCTCTTCGCTTAGGTAATCTGTAAATTCAGAGAGCACGCGCACAGCTACAGAGATGTCACTTTTGACGATCTCAACGCCAGCTGGCTTAGTAAAGGTCTCAATGATCGGCAGCAGAGAATAAGTCGCCAGTAATGGCGCCTCGTCGGTCAGTGTGTAAATGATAGTTGACTTTCCACCAGCCATATATAGCCCCTTGCGTTGGATTGAGTTTCTGAGGGCCGAACTTTTGGTCCAGCCTCATTGAACCGATTTGCTTAAATAAAAACATTGAGAGTATCGTCTTTCAGCGCATTTCAGTCAACGAAATATGCTTTTAGATTGAAATTTGGGCGAAAATTTGTACAGATTTGTATGGTTTAGCTGTGTTTGTATTTTGTACAAAAAAATAATTTTCTGCGATTAGAAATCATTATGGTGCTGGAAAGAAATTTTATGCTACCAGATTGTATTCACTGAAGATGAGTTTTTGAGCATTGGGTGGGATCGTGATGATCCCGAAATACAAATGAATGTTGAGTGATCAGATGCTATTTCGGGGCAGTTTCTTCGGGTCAATTGAGGCAATTTGCCTTGACGAATCGCCACCTCAATATCATGGAATTACTTTGCGATATACTTCTAAGCATTGATCAAATCATTCTTAAAATTGCAGCGAAATAAGGAAATCGGATGCCCAGTTTATTTATTGTGATGCTTGGTGGCCGTCATGCCCGTGCCAATACAGAAGTTCATGATGTGGTACTGGCAGTAGGCGAAACTCTGGAAGAAACCTATCCTCAACTGAAAAATGCCTGGTTTGCCGAGCAAAAAGGGCTGCATATTGATGCTTGGGCGCAAATTAATGGACTGGAGTTCGAGGGCAAAAATTATCACGTTCAATTTAGCGATGCTGCCCCGAATCAGGCTGCCGAAAAGCTTTGGCTGATTAATTTAGGGGGTTATGATGCACGTGAATTTGGTGAGCTGCACCGTTATGTGCTGGTGGTGGCACAGAATGCCATGGTGGCAAAACAGCGCGGTAAAGCTTATTTCGCCAAGCACTGGCAAAAACAGCATACTGACCGGGTGCTGGATGTCGATGATTGCATTGCGATTGATCAGGTGTATGGCCGATATGTACAGCTGGTCGAGGGACATTTTAGTGCGAATCGCTGGGAAAATACCTATCTCACGATTTAAAACTGAAGCATAGGGCTATAGCGTGGCTGAGTGTCAGGATTCGACGAGTGACTTAAAAAAAATCTTTATCAAAGTTCAATAATCTGCATAATACCGGAAAGGAAAAACAGCTTTTGACTGAGATGGAACATCTTAAATGGATTTAATTCAGGCAAATGGACAACCGCACTATGGACGTTTCAAGGAACTTCCAAAAAGTATTGACTATCAGGCATATCAATACAAGAACCCTTATGGTCAGGTGCTGTCAGGCTGGCGTAAGCATCTAAAATATAAGAAATTCAAATTTTGTAGTATTCAGCACGAACATTATACCATTGGGCTGGCGATTGCCGATATTGCATGGGCAGGGCACAGTTTTGTCTATGTCTACAACCATATGACCAATGACGTTCTGGAATGGAATGCGATTAATTTCCTGTCTCGCCATACTGTGCTGGATGAACAGCCATTATTCAATCACAGTTATTTTCATAAATCGCCTTTTCAGGTCGATATTCAGCATGCCAACGGTGTGCGCTATATCAATGTCAGTAAATACGGCGAAATTCAGCTCAGTGCACGAATCTTTTGTGCAGGAACCGATCCTTTAAGTATGTGTAGCCCAACTGGTATTAATGGTTGGACTTATACGCAAAAGCTCACGACCTTAGGTTGTGAAGGCTATTTTCTAAATAAACAAAAACAAAAGATTCAATTTAACGAACGAACTTTTGCCTTGCTGGATGACACCTGTGGTTTTCTACGTCCAGAAACTGCCTGGTTTTGGTTGTCGTGTAACTTTTGGGATGCGACCAATCAGCGGATTGGAATTAATTTAGCATCCGGTGTTAACGAAAGCTTTGGTAATGAAAACTGTTTGTGGATCAACGGAAAAATTTATCCATTGGCTGATGTGCTCTTTCAGCAGGCATCCGAAACTCAATGGACGATTCAATCGCTAGATGAAAAGCTAAATCTGACTGTAAGCACAGGCTGGCGACGTTATGAAAATCTGAATTTGCGTCTGGTCGGCAGCCAGTTTAGCCAGTGGCAGGCCAAAGTCTGTGGCACCATTCAGCAGGATGATCAGGAAATTATTTTACTGAATGAATATGCCTTGCTTGAGCAGCATTATGCCAAATGGTAAATCATCTTAAATCAAAAAGCCTTCAAGTTAATGAAGGTTTTTTGATTTAAGCGATGCTCACGTTTAGTCTTTCGCGGCCTGCCAGAAGGCTTCACAGGCTTGAATCGGATCGCCGGTTTCATTTAGGGTGTTGATCCAGACATCGTATTGGGCAATCACTGGGTGCTGACTCGGATGAAAGTCTTTTTTAAACCAGTCTCGATACTGTTTGCCCATTCGGGTCAATGTGCCTTTTGGGCCAAAAAACCAGGGTAAGCTCTTGAGATTCATCTGCAAGCGTTGCAAGAGACTAAAGCCATCATGTTTCAGCATGACATTGGCACGGTAGACGGTAAAACTAAACATTAAAATGGTCGTGCTGACTAAGGTGGCTCGACGGGTAAATTCTGGGGTTTTAGCCACATTTTTCATCACATCAAAAGCTACATCACGGTGTTCCATTTCCTCAATGGCATGCCAGGCCAATAATGCCCGTACAAAAGGATGGGCATCTTTCAGGGTCTGTTTTTGTCCATAAAAAGTTTCTGCCATAAGCGCCGTTAAATGCTCTGCCGCAGCGGTAATGGCAATATTAAACTGGGGTGAGCGGTGCTTCAGATCATAATTGAAAATTTTATTTAAACGTTCAATAAATTGGTCTACAGGCATGCCTTGCTCGCGCATCAACTGATTCATTTTGTCATGCGCGATGCCGTGCTGGGCTTCCTGGCGGATAAAATCCGCGACACGTTGTTGCAGCTCTGGGTCCTGGATCTGATCGCGGAACAGGCGGACACTCTGAATAAAATAGCGCTCGCCGTCTGGAAAGGTCAGGCTCAGGGCATCGAACATGCGTGTCATAAAGGGATCGCCGCCGAACCAGTAACGTGGAATTTCATCCAGTTTAAAATCAAGTTGGGTGCGAACCACAGGCTGTAGGGCGGATTTTAATATGGCGTTCATCTTGTAGATTCTTTTTTGTGACGATGCTGACAGTATGTCGGCGAATCTCGCCATTGTTTTGACAGAGCTTGCCAATTTTTATACATTTTATGCCAAATGAAAATAAAACTGGTCAGATTAGAGCTGCCAGCGAGAATCGCACATGCAAGACATAAAAATATCCAATGGTTATCTTCAGCTCTGGGCGACTTATTTGCGTGATGTGGGGATTGAACCCTTAACTGCCGACTTTCTGCAAGATGTGCATGACTCGCTTGTGACCCTCATCGATCAGCCTTTTGATACACAAGTACCTTTGGAATTGTTGAATCATATTATTTTAACTACTCGGCAACATCTGAACTGTCCGCAGCTGATTTTTGAAATCGTGCAGGTCATTCGTCCTGAGCATTTTGGTGTACTGGGTTATATGGTTTCACGTAGCAGTAGTGTCGCGGAAATGATCGGCTATAGCATGCGCTTTCAGCGGCTGGTGATTGATGGCAGTGAATTCGTGCCTTTACAGTTGAAGCAGCATGAACACAGTATGGAACTCTATTGGGGCTATTTAGATGAAAAATATAATTTGTTAAATGAGCTCACCATGGCAGCAATGGTGCAACTGGGACGGGTTATTTTGCAAGAGCAGCCACTTTTATTGCGTTGTGTACGACTGGCTCATGCAGCTGAAATGGCACAAATGCATTATCAAAAATTCTTTGCCTGTGAGGTTCAGTTTTCTCAAGATTATTATGCTCTGGAACTGGATGTACAGGGGTTAGCTCATGGGTCTGAGCATGCTGACCCCATATTATTGCAGTTGCTGACTCTTCAGGCGGAACAGGCGATTGCAGCAAAAGTACCTGTTGAAAATACCTTGCAGCAAGCACAGCAAATCATTGCCGAACAGTTGCGAACCAGGCAACAGGCGATCAAAATTGAGCAGCTTGCCCAGCAGTTGTGGATGTCGACCCGAAGCTTGCAACGCTTATTCAGCATATATCAAACTTCATTTAAAAAACTGCTGCAACAGCAGCGCATCAAACGCTGTGAGATTTTGTTACAGCAGGGGCTTAGTCTGAGCGAGATTGCTGAAGCGCTGGATTATTCCGACCAGTCGGCCTTGGCCCGCGCCTATAAAGCAGCCACCGGACAGACTTTGTTCCAGCGCAAGAAACAGTTAAAGCATGCACAGCAATAAAAAAGCGACCCAATCAGATCGCTTTTTGATGTGAGGATGATACAGAGATTAAGCGGTTGCTTTAAGGTTGGGGAATCTCAACGCAATCGCAGCAATTGCGAAGATGGCCAGAATCCAGCAATAGTACAAGCCGCCAATCAGTTCAACCGGTGAGATTTTTGCAATCGAGCAGGCGAGGAGCAACTGTGCACCATAAGGAATCAGACCTTGTACCACGCAGGAGAAAATATCCATCAGTGCTGCAGAACGCTTGGGATCCACGCCGTATTCTTTGGCGACTTCACGTGCCATATCACCCGACAGAATAATTGCCACGGTAT
Source organism: Acinetobacter sp. YH12151 (assembly GCF_013418355.1). Taxonomy (NCBI): domain Bacteria; kingdom Pseudomonadati; phylum Pseudomonadota; class Gammaproteobacteria; order Moraxellales; family Moraxellaceae; genus Acinetobacter; species Acinetobacter sp. YH12151. Next base: position 36,368 of record NZ_VPCG01000028.1, read on the forward strand.
TATTGGCCACAAAGATATTCGAAAACACCACTAGAAAACTAATCCCGATTTCACCGGCACGTTGCTGACCGACTTTAAACAGACGAGTCAGGCTATAAATACGCTCGATCAGCCAACGTAAACCGCCTTCACGTTGCATGATTGCCGACAGGCCACCGAGGAACATCGACAATAACGCCACTTCAAACATGCCGACAAAGCCGTCATAAATTGAAGTATTCAGTTTGAGCAGATCAAATTCAGCTGTGGCAAACAGGCCAAACAACCCGGAAAGTAGCACCCCAATGGTCAGTACAGCCAGAACGTGTAAACGGCTAAAGGCTAAAATAAATACGGCGATATAAGGTAAAACCAGAAGCCAGTTAAAGGCCTTGTATTCCACCGCATTGCTACTGCCAGTACTCAACACGTAAATCAGAATAGTGACGATCGATGCAGGAACCGCAATCCAGATATTGACCCTGAACTTGTCACGCAGTTGTACGCGTTGGCTGGTGGTCGCCGCAATGGTGGTGTCTGAAATCATGGACAGGTTATCACCAAACATGGCACCGCCTACGACTGCACCAATGGCATAAATCACATCGATATCGGTCACCTGGGTGAAACCAAAAGCGATCGGCGCACAGGCCGCAATGGTGCCCATGGAGGTACCCATCGCCGTAGCAATAAAGGCCGAGATCACAAATAACATCGGCAGAATAAATGTGGGTGGAATCACCGACAAGCCCATCTGCACGGTGGCATCAACACTGCCAATGGCGCTACTGACGCTGGCAAAAGCGCCGGCCAACATAAACACCATAAACATCAGAATTAAGTTCGGATGACTGGCACCTCTGAGGAATTCCTCAATGCCCTGGTTGAGTTTGCCGCGATACACTAATGCAGCCAAGATAATCGCAGGCAGGGCAGCCACAGGCGCTTTCACCTGATAGAACGCGAACTCGGTTCCGATCAGGGAATGATAGATCCCGCTACCCAAAAATAGGGTTAAAAATACAATAAGTGGCAGCAGTGCAATGGCGCGTGCCTGCACTGTCGCCTCAGAATCAGTCTGCATAGGAGATAAAAAAGTAAGAGAATAGGACTAGTATAAAGCAGGTTTTGCTATTTCAGAAAACTTTAAATGAATGCGCTAACATCTGCATTTTTATTAATTTTTATATGATAAAAATAAGTTTATCTAAATATTCAAGATTTTAGCTAATAGCAAAATTAGGCATCTTTGATCATTGTGAAAAAAATCAAAATAATCGTAAATAGACCCTTCCGAATTGTTTTGAAATCTTCGCACAGGAAATGAAGTACTCGAGGTCGGTATCGCAGACTGTTCATTGGACAAAAAATAGCGTTACAATGCGATGTCTTGTATTTCTACATAGTCAATGCCTCAAGTTTGAAACACGTTAAGGAAAATACCACCCTATGTCACGTTTAGCCACACGATTTGGACAACTTAAATCTCAACAGCGTAAAGCTTTAGTTTCTTATGTCATGGCGGGTGATCCGCATCCAGAAGTCACAGTGCCTTTGCTGCATGAGATGGTGGAAGCGGGTGTCGACGTGATTGAGCTGGGACTTCCTTTCTCAGACCCGATGGCAGATGGTCCCGTAATTGCTTTAGCGGCTGAACGTGCGCTGGCAGGCGGAACCAATACTTTGGACGCACTGCACATGGTGAAAGAATTTCGCTTGAAAGATCGCGAAACACCTGTGGTGCTGATGGGTTATCTGAATCCGGTCGAAGTGATTGGCTATGAAAAGTTTGTGGCTTATGCTTACGAATGTGGAGTAGATGGCGTGCTGCTGGTGGACTTACCGCCAGAGGAAGCACAAAGTCTGGGTGAAGTACTGGAAAAATATGACATGGATCAGATTTTCCTGCTGGCACCTACTTCAACCGATGCACGTATTCAACACGTAGCGAAACAGGCCACTGGCTTTATCTACTATGTATCCTTGAAAGGCGTGACCGGTGCAGCAACTTTAGATGTCTCTGAAGCCGCTGCCCGCATTCAAAAGATTAAAGCTGTGACTGATGTTCCTGTAGGCGTAGGTTTCGGTATCAGCGATGCTGCATCTGCGAAAGCGATGGGTGTTGCTGCCGATGCAGTTATTGTGGGAAGTGCGTTTGTAAAGCAGTTTGCAACGCTTGCACCAGAACAAGCCGTTATTGCGACGGTGAATAAAGTCAAGGAGCTTCGAGCAGCGCTCGATGAGTTATAGTATGAGTCAACCCGTGAAATCAGGCAAAATTCTGAGCCCATCGACCCCATGGACGGAACGCATTGTTCCAGGCATTCATGTACCTGATGAGCAAACGATCTACAAAGCGACATTTACCGAGCCTACGGTCGAGTGTCCTGAATGTCATGCTTTGGTGACCCGTACCGCGATGTCATTCAATGCCTATGTTTGTCCGCAGTGTGATGAGCATTTACGCATGAAAGCCCGTGATCGCCTGAACTGGTTCTTTGACCAGGTACAGACTGAACTGGGTCAGGAGTTTAAGGCTAAAGATCCGTTAAAGTTTGTCGATAGCAAAGCTTATCCAGAGCGTATGGCAGAAGCGCAAAAGAAAACCGGCGAAACCGAAGCGTTGGTCGTGATTCAAGGCCTGCTAAAAGATGTCCCAATGATTGCCTGTGCATTTGAATTCGATTTCATGGGCGGCTCTATGGGGACAGTGGTCGGTGACCGTTTTGTTCAGGCGGCAGAGCGTGCGATTGAAGCCCGTCAGCCCTTGATCTGCTTTGCTGCTTCAGGCGGTGCACGTATGCAGGAAGGCATGTTGTCCTTGATGCAAATGGCACGTACTTCGGCTGCTATCCAGCGTTTAAAAGAAGCAGGCCTGCCTTATGTGGTGGTATTGACGCATCCGGTATACGGTGGTGTCACTGCATCATTGGCGATGCTGGGTGATGTACATCTGGCTGAACCGAAGGCGATGATTGGCTTTGCCGGTAAACGAGTGATCGAACAAACTGTCCGTGAAAAACTGGAAGAACCGTTCCAGCGCGCGGAATATTTGCTTGATCATGGGGTAATCGATCAGATTGTTCACCGTCACGCATTACGTGATACAGTTTACCGTATTGTTACGAAATTGATGAACCTGCATTGAACACAGCACCGCTAGCAACAGATTCTTTAAGTACATGGCTCGATTATTGGAGCCATGTTCACGTTACGGGTATTGATTTAGGTCTGGAACGGGTTATTCCGGTGGCTGAAAAGCTCGGTGTGACACGTCCGGCGGCCAAAGTGCTGACGGTGGCTGGAACCAATGGTAAGGGTTCAACCACCACCACACTGGCTGCGATTTTGAATGCACAAGGCTTCAAGGTCGGACTGTATCAATCTCCACACGTGTACCGTTTCAATGAGCGGGTAAAACTGCGCGGCATTGAAGTTGAAGATCAGTTGTTGGTGGATGCTTTTGTTCAGGTGGATCAGGCTCGTCGCGAATGTGATTTGAGCCTGTCTTTCTTTGAAGCGACCACTTTGGCCGCTTTTGTGATTTTTAAAGATCAGTTATGTGATGTCTGGGTGCTGGAAGTCGGTCTGGGCGGTCGTCTGGATGTGGTCAATGTGGTTAATCCGGATGTAGCAGTGATTACCAATATTGGTCTGGATCATACCGATTGGCTCGGTGATAGCATCGAGAAAATTGCCTTTGAAAAAGCCGGAATTATCCGGCCGAATATTCCGGTGGTGTTTGGTGGACAGCAACAGATTCCACAAGCCATTTTAGCTAAAACTCAGCAATGCAACGCGCCCCTATATGCGGTGAATCGTGATTATTTCTATGAAGCATGTGCAGATGGGCAAAGCTGGGTCTTTGCCTCTTCGGGTACGACCTTAAAACTTTCTACAGGATCGTTGGCGCTAGATAATATTTCTACCGCTGTGGCTACCATTCTGCTGAGCGGATTAAACGTCAGTCAGGATGTGATGGCACAAGGGATTCAAACGGCAAAGTTGCCGGGACGTTTTGAAGTCTGTCAAATCCAGAATAAAACCGTGATTTTTGATGCCGGACATAACCCGCATGGGGTCGAGTTTCTGCTGAAACAGTTGCGAAACTATTTAAATTACAATCAAAACTATAAAAATATCGTTTGTGTGTTTTCAATGTTGGCAGATAAAGATATAAATTCTGTCACCAAGTTATTGAAAGACACGGTTCAATTGTGGAAAATTGCACCATTATCCGTCCCACGTGCGGCAGAGCTCACAATTTTAGCTGAGGCTCTAGGCGGTGAGGCGGTAGAACAATTTGACAATGTGAAATTAGCTTTTAAATCAGCACTGGATCAAACAGATAATAATCAGCTGATTTTGGTATGTGGATCATTTCATACCTTAGAAGCGGTATGGGAGTATTTGGAAGAATGTCAATGAATAACAAACAGCGCTGGATGGGCGGTGTTGTTTTACTCGGTGGTGGTGTTTTATTGGCAGCATTACTCCTGAAAGGTCAAGATGAAATCAAGCAGGACCGTCAGCAGAAACCGGCACAGGTTGCGGAAGTGGAAACTAAGGATGCAGTGAATCATTCGCTGGGTTCCTTGACGGTCGATGTGGAAACAGAAAAGCGTTTACTTGAACAGCAACGCCGTGATCGGGAAAAATCTGTGGCAGAGCAGGAGGCTCGTGCGGCTGAATTTTTAGCGATGCAGCAGCAGGCAGAAGCAGATGCGGCGCGTAAAGCGGCTGAAGAATATGCTGCACTTAATGCGCATCGTATGGGACAGCAAAGCTCGGATAATATTCCACCAGAACTGGTCGAAGACGAACAGGCCAAACAGAAACGCTTGGCTGAAGAAAAGGCTGCACAAGACAAAAAGCTAGCCCTGCAGAAGCTTGAGCAGCAAAAAGCCAACAGTTCAACTGAAGCGGCCAAGAAAGAAGCGGAGCGTAAAGCCGCTGAAAGCAAAGCGGCTGAAGAAAAACGTAAATTGGAGCAACAGCAAAAAGCCGAAGCAGAGCGTAAGACGGCTGAGGCAAAACGTAAGGCTGAGGAAGAGCGTAAGGCAGCCGAGAAGAAAGAAGCTGAACGTAAAGCCGCCGAAGAAAAACGTAAAGCCGAAGACAAACGTAAGGCTGAAGAAGCCAAGAAAAAGGCAGCAGAAGACGCCAAAAAGAAAGCAGAAGCTGAGCAGGCACGTAAATTGCTGGAAGGTGAAAGTGACAAGCAGTGGATGGTGCAGGTCGCACTGGCAGCCAATGAAGCCAATGCAGATGCGGTTGCGGCAAAACTGCGTGCCAAGGGTTATAAAGTGACCAAGAGTCCAACCTCTAAAGGGATTCGTATCATGGTCGGTCCATCAAAGGATCGGGAAACTGCTGATGCTTCGCGTAAAAAAATCGCTGCAGATGACAGTCTGAATATGAAATCTGCCTGGGTGATTGACTGGGTGCCTTTAGATAAGCGTAACTAAGACAGCGTATTACTGTACTTTGGTTTAAAATGGATTCAGGTTATGCCTGGATCCATTTTTATTGGGGAGCAAAAATTAAAAAGGTGACAAAACTCTCAGGATTAAAAAAGCCTATCTAAAGATAGGCTGGTGATGAACTTCGAAACCGACACGTCATTCGGGTTAGAAATTCAGTTTTAATCTTGCTGCTTTTTATATAGATACATCAACGTTAAGAGTGATTGATAGTAAATAATTATATTGATAAATATAGTCAAACATATACAATTTAGGTATTAAATTTTAAAAAAACTTGCAATGAAATACTTGACTGAAAGCTTAAAGAAAGTAGAGCAAGACCTTGCTTATTTTGTATCCCCTGAAAATAAAGAT
>NZ_VPCG01000029.1:0-37564 GCF_013418355.1 Acinetobacter sp. YH12151
AATTTTCTGACAAATATTTCTCAAATAAACTTCGAGTAATTTCTACCATCAATCAATGAAAATAATTTCGATCGATCAACCAGTAAAAATCCACACAAGTTGTTCTTCATAATCTCTTAATGATCTTTCTAACACCTCGTCAGTGCCAGAAGCTGGACTTCGATATACTTAACAACTCAGCAATCTGCTTCGTTCGTTTCCGTCTATCTCGTCGGTATGGGTGCATTCTAGAGGATTTCAGAATCATTGCAACCCCCAATTCACTATATTTTTCACGTATGTCTTTTTTTTCTACAAAAAATCCTAAAAAATCGCTTTTTTATCTAATTTTTAAGCGTTTTTATGCAATAAATGCACTAAACACGCCATTTTATTTTTATGAATCTAAAATTAATTAGACTTAAAAGCTATCAAAATAAGAATTAAAACCAGAGTTTTTGAGTTCCTAGCGCTAAATTCTGTTTTTTCATTCGGTTTAATGACCAGAACCAGCGCCAAATCTTGAAAGAGAGCTTGAATCGATTATTCTGATTTAGCTTGCTAGCATTATTGGCATGTGTTGAATGAAAATTTTATAGAGTGACCTCACTTTCTTGCTTTATATAGACATCATGCAATTTGTTGGTTCTGATTATCCCGGCACATCTATCCCTCCCCTATAAAGCACATTTTAGCAGCTTCATTTTATCCAGCGACTTTTCCAATCTCCTAACCTAAAGCAGTGTTGCATCACGTCTATAATCCTGTTTTCTCAGCTTGATAGTCTTCAATGATAAAAAACAGTTTCGCGCATCGCGATAAACACCCCTCAATCAGGAAAATACAAAGCAATACACAGCCAGAATGAGCTGCCTAAACAAGTGCTAGACACAGAGATCACACTGCTGTTTTTGTTTGGCCGACTGCTATTCAAGTAACAAACTTAAAATACGCTTCGTGTCTTCATCAAAAACATCTTCTGTTTGCTACCAATACATCTAATAAGGTTCTTGCATAAATCATTTTTGCATCACGACACAACACTGCTGCGCAAGGGAGAGGTTTTTCTAAGAAATCCCCTCATTCTCTTGTGAAGCAATACTTCTCATCTCAGAGAAAAAAAGAACTATCAATATCCATTCAAATATGAATATAAGGATCATTTTTTGATTTATGAAAGAGCTCTAATCATCTCTAATTTGTTTTTATATTGTGGTTTTCTAGGCGCTAGCCAAGCTTTAGCCAATAAAACAATGCTTTATTAGAGAAGGAATTTGGACTGGAATGCTTTAAGAAAAGTGCTATTTACAGCTTTAAAGCTTCGGAATGAAATCGCTACAAATAAAAAAGGAAGAGATCTCTCCCAAAATCTCCTCCTTAGAATTGAATCTTTACCCGATCCATTATGTCATTATTATAGTTATTCACTTTAAAGCTTAAAAAAGAGTCTCTTGGGGAAGAGACCTTATAAATTGTGGAGTTGTCTTATTATCACCCTCTAGATGCTTTGAACCAATTCTCTAGATGAATAAATCCTATAGATAATAAACCCGAAAAGCAAGCAATTTGGGAAAATTTAACTCTTGTTTTTATAGGGTTTTTTTTGAAGTTGCTTATTTGCTTTATGAATATAGAACATCAATAAAAAAGCAGACCGAAGCCTGCTTTTATTTCAATAACTTATCAATTTTTTAATCGGTGAAAGTAACTTTCGCAATCGCTTTTTTGCTGGCCTGAACGATCAAGGTCAGATTTTCCTTAACCGAATAAGAACTATCTACAGTGTGCCAATCCACTTTCACCGCGCCACGACCTAAAGCATCTTTGGCTTGGGCCGCATTCTTGGTCAAACCTGCTTCACGTAAAATTGAAGTAATAAAGATTTCACCACCAAACTCACCACGTGAAATAGTCACTTCTGGCGTACCTTCCGGTAATTCACCCTCAGTAATGATATTACCTGCACCTTTATGTGCATGCGCAGCAGCGTCGCTTCCGTGGAAACGCTCAACCAGCTCCAGCGCAAGAATCTTTTTCACCTCTTGAGGATTACGGCCTTCAGCAATTTCTTTTAGCAACTGCTGAATTTCTTCAATTGATTTAAAGCTGAGCAGATCAAAATAACGCTCAATCAATGCATCCGGCATTGAAAGCACTTTTTGATACATCGCACCTGGCGCATCAAATACACCAATATAGTTGCCTAAAGATTTAGACATTTTATTCACGCCATCTAAACCTTCAAGAATAGGCACCGTAATACACACTTGTGCTTCCTGATCATAACGACCTTGTAGCGTACGCCCCATCAACAGGTTAAAGGTCTGGTCTGTACCGCCCAACTCTACGTCCGCTTCTAAAGCCACCGAATCATAACCTTGTACCAATGGATACAAGAATTCGTGAATCGCGATCGGCTGTTGACTGTTATAACGCTTGGTAAAGTCGTCACGCTCCAACATACGCGCCACAGTTTGCTGTGATGCCAATTGAATTAAATCAGCCGCGGTTTTTTGTGCAAACCATTCCGAGTTAAATACAACTTTGGTTTTGTTTGGATCAAGAATTTTAAACACTTGTTCTTGATAGGTTTTTGCATTTTCTAAAACTTGTTCACGTGATAATGGTGGACGTGTAGCACTTTTACCTGTTGGATCACCGATCATCGCCGTGTAGTCACCGATCAGGAAGAATACTTCGTGGCCCAAATCCTGAAATACTTTTAACTTGTTGATGAGAACCGTATGACCTAAGTGCAGGTCAGGCGCAGTTGGGTCAAAACCTGCTTTAATTTTTAATGGACGATTCTTTTTTAATTTCTTAAGAAGGTCTTCTTCAGAAATAATTTCATGGGTGCCTCGTTGAATGAGGGCAAGTTGTTCTTCAGCCGGCAGGAAATTTGACATCACAAAATCCAATACATCAGTTACTCAATTTGTGCGATATACTAACACTTTTTCAGCATATTGCAGGCTTAAGAATAACCATGACAGCGATCTATATTGGGGTAATGACCGGCACAAGCATGGATGGTGTCGATATTGTTGCTGCTTCTTTTGATCCTTTACAGCTTCATGCCACACTCACTTTGGCATTCGATCCTGACCTGCGGCATGAGCTGATGGCACTGACTTTGCCCGATGACAATGAAATTGACCGTATGGGCAAGGCCGATGTGGCCTTGGCAGAAATGATTGGTCATGGTATCAACCAACTGATTGAAAACAACCAGTTAGATAAATCTAAAATTAAAGCCATTGGCTCCCATGGTCAGACCATCCGCCATCGCCCTGAGCATGGTTTTACCCTGCAAATTGGTGACCCCAATATTATTACCGAAATCACCCAGATTCCGGTGATTTCAGATTTCCGTCGTCGTGATTTGGCGGCGGGCGGTCAAGGCGCACCATTGGTGCCAGCCTTTCATCAGGATATTTTCCAGCATGACAGCATTCACCGGGTAATTTTAAATCTGGGTGGAATTGCCAATGTCAGCCTGTTACCTGCCGGAAAGCCTGATGATGTTTATGGCTTTGATACAGGGCCGGCCAACATTCTGATGGATGCCTGGTGCGCGCGTTATACCGGCCAGCCTTATGATGAAAATGGCAATTGGGCCGCTTATGGTACGCCGATTCGCAGCCTGCTGGATCGTTTACAGTCACACGAATTTTTCTCTAAAGAACCGCCTAAAAGTACCGGCCGTGAAGACTTTAACCTGGAATGGCTGGATGAACAGATTGCCGACTGGCGCAATGACCTGCAATACGATGAACTGGAAGATACCCCGGAAAATGTGCAGGCGACCTTATTAAAGCTCACTACCCGTGCCATTAAAAAAGCCATTTATCGTTCTGGCATGGATACTGGACAAGTTTTCGTGTGTGGTGGTGGCGCTTATAATTCTTATTTACTTGAGCAACTGCGCTGGCGCTTACGCAAACATGAATGGAGCATACAAACCACGGCTGATTTGGGCCTCAGTCCGACCTGGGTAGAAGCCACTGCCTTTGCCTGGCTGGCAATGCGTTTTATCAAGCAACTCAGTGGTAACCTGCCAGCGGTGACCGGTGCTTTAGGCTACCGTGTTCTGGGAACCATTACTGCTGTTTAAACCCGACCAGAGCAATCTAAAGTTATAAAAAAGGTCTGCATTTATGCAGACCTTTTTCCATTTTCAATATTCTTTATTGCATTAAATTTTTGGCATTTTCATTTCTAAAGGCCCGCAAAATCTGCTGACCGGCACGACCTGTAGGACTTAAGCCCAAACGCTGCTGTTCCTGACGAATCGCTTGACGGGTTTTATCACCAATCAGACCATCCACCGCACCAATGTCATAGCCACGATTTAGTAAAAATTGCTGAATCTCGCGACGTTCTGAACGCGATGTACCCACGTCATCGGTTGGCCAAGATGTGCTGAAGCTCCCTTTACCCTGTAAACGATCAGATAAATGCGCAATCGCCAAGGCATAACTTTCTGCTGCATTATAGCTATAAATGGCATCAAAGTTTCTAAAGACCAGGAACACCGGGCCATTTGGGCCGGCAGGCGCAAGCAAGCCAGCTTGAGAAGACGCTGATAAATTCCCTTGAATTAAAGGGGAACCATCGGCACGCACTACACCACGGCTAATCCAGCTATTCAGTGATTTTTTATTGCGACGGCCTTCATTTGAGATTGACATGCCTTGCGGGATTTTTACTTCAAAACCCCAAGGCTGTCCGGTCTGCCAACCACGCTTGCTTAAAAAGTTGGCGGTTGATGCCAAAGCATCGGGAATACTCGAAACCAGATCACGGCGGCCATCGCCATCAAAATCGACCGCAAGCTCATCATAGGTCGATGGCATAAACTGGGTATGACCGAAAGCACCTGCCCATGAACCCTTTAACTGATCCTCTCGCACATCACCGCGCTGTAACAGTTTCATCGTGGTAAAAAACTCACCACGGAAATAACTCTGGCGCCGCCCTTCACAGCTCAATGTTCCTAAGGCCTGCAATAAAGGATAGCGACCGGAAATATCACCAAAATTACTTTCTACACCCCATACCGCAACAATCGTTTCTGCAGGCACGCCATAGGCTGCGGAAACACGATTTAAGACTTCGCGATGTTGCTGTAATTTTTGCCGGCCGAGCTGAACCCGCTCTTCATCGACTAAACCAGACAAATAGTCCCAAATCGGGGTAGAAAATTCCGGTTGATAGTTTAAACGTTCAATTACGGAATAATCAGGCGTTAAATTTTGCGTATAACGGTCATAGCTGGCTGCACTGACGCCTCTTGATACAGCCTGACTACGTAAATTTGCCAAACAGTTTTGAAAATTATTCTGGGCAGGAAAATTTGACGGGCTGCTGGCCGCTGAAGGCAAAGTAGTCGTGTCGACACGCTGACCATTAATAATCAGCTCGGCATTTGCCTGAGAAACAGCCAAGAATAAAGAACCAACCACAAGCGCAAAACGTTGCATAAGACCCTTGAATATTTAGATTTTGAATTATGTTCTTAACATAGCAGCTCAATCTAAAAATTAAAGCTCAAATAGGTAAATTTAAATTCATAATTTCTGCACTTTTGAATTCATTTTGTAGTTTTAAATTTAAAACAACTTACCCACAACTTGTTTTTAAATTCAAAAGCAGCGGCGCTGTTTGAATTTAAATTTAAAATCCAGGAAACAACCTTTAAATTCAAAACCTTCTTTGTGGATAACTTAATATAAACAGGATTAATCAGATATTTATCAAGGTCTTGTTTTGTGAATTAAAAAACAGGGTGACTTGGTTTATTTTTAAATTTAAAACTTTGAATTCAAAGTAGCGGTTTGAATTTAAATTCATATTTTGAATTCATTTAAACTTTAAATTCAAAGACTGTTTTAATTTATTATTTTGAATTCAAACCAGCATTAAATTTTTAAATTCAAAGTATTTCTCTGTGGTCTATGAATCTTCATTTAGACTCTTTTATGTATACGCAATTGTTTATTTTACAATCAATTGAAAAATATCATGATCCGATAAATGGCAGGCATTTTCGAAGAGGCGCAATCATGCCTGAATCTGGAGAAATAAAAAAGCGACCACCGAAGTGATCGCTTTTTTTATCAGCAAGATAGCGCTTAAATGGTCATATCTTCGCTCAATGCCAGTGGATTCGGTAAAATCTTCGCCAGTTGACGGCATAAAGTCGTCAGCTGAGTACTGTCGGTTGGCATCAGGGTAATGTGACCAATCTTACGACCTTCACGCTCTGACTTGTTATACAGATGCAAATGCGCACCTTCTAAAGCCAGAACATCTGCAGATTTTGGATGCTGTCCGATGATATTCACCAGTACGCTTGGACGAATCACTTCCGTTGAACCCAGTGGCAGACCGGCCACCGCACGAATATGGTTTTCGAACTGTGAGCAGACTGCACCTTCAATCGACCAGTGCCCTGAGTTATGCACACGTGGTGCCATCTCGTTTGCATATAGACCTTTGTCTGTCACAAACAGCTCAAGGGTCAATACGCCCACATAGTTCAGATGATTGAGCAGGCGAGTGATGTAGTCCTGTGCGACCGGCTGCAAGTCTGCACTGTTCGGTGCAGGCACAATCGAGTGCGACAGGATGCCATTGTGATGATGATTTTCAGCCAATGGCCAGGTTTTTACATCACCATTTTGACCACGTACCGCAATGATCGACACTTCACGTGAGAACGTCACAAAGCTTTCTGCAATCAGTTCACCGGCAGGGCCAAGTTCCGCCCAAGCCTGCTCAATCTGATCAGTACTCCGCAGGACAAATTGACCCTTACCATCGTAACCACCGCGAGAGGTTTTTAATACGATCGGTAAGCCCAGTTCAGCCACAGCCGCCTGTAAACCTTCAAGTGCAGTCACTGCTTTATACGGCGCAACAGGAATGTCGAGCGTATCAAACAGGGCTTTTTCAGACAGACGATGCTGTGCAATTGCCAAGGCTTGACGTGGTGGATGCAGGTCTTTGTTTTTCACCAGCACATCCACATCTGCAAGCGGGGTATTTTCAAATTCCAGACTGAATACATCAGCACTGTGCATAAAATCCTGTAGACCATTTTCGGCCTTGCTGGAAATCACTTGACCGAGTGCCGCAGAAGGGCAATCCGTACTTGCTTCAAAGAAAGTACATTGAATATTCAATGGCAATGCCGCTTGTGCCATCATGCGCCCGAGCTGACCGCCGCCAAAAATACCGATGGTTTTATCCATGATGTCTGTCCCGTATGAAGCTTGGTTTTAGTTTTGACCAGGAATGTTATTGCTTGCCACTTTATCTGTTTGTGCCGCACGGAAATCTGCAACATTTTTCGCGATATCAGGGCGGATCAGACCTAAAATTTGCGCTGCCATAATGGCTGCATTGGTTGCACCGGCAGGGCCAATCGCAAGCGTACCCACCGCAATACCTGCTGGCATTTGTACAATCGAAAGCAAAGAATCGACGCCGTTTAAAATGGATGATTTGACTGGCACACCCAGGACTGGAAGATCAGTCTTTGCCGCACACATGCCCGGCAAATGCGCAGCACCACCCGCACCGGCAATAATCACCTGAATGCCACGATCACGCGCCTGCTCAGCATATTCAAATAAACGGTCAGGAGTACGGTGTGCAGAAACGACTTCAGCTTCAAATGGAACACCAAGCTGCTTGAGCATGTTGGCAGTATGTTCGAGAGTTGCCCAATCTGATTGAGAACCCATGATAATTCCTACTAGAGGAGCATCTTGTGCAGCAGCCGCATTCATTGCAAATTTTCCAGAGATTAAAGTAACAAAAAATAAATCTCGACGAGAGAGCCAAGCTTTAATAGGAGGTGCTTATTATAGACTGATTTTTCGGCTTCATAAAATTTAACGGTCAAAGCAAGGTTCGATTTTTCTTATTTTTTTAGCAGAATATTAAAAACTGGAATAAAAATAGGCGTGTAGTCTGCAAAGCTTTCGATCAGGAACTTCTGAAGACAAAATACACACATCCGCACAGACACAAGGCTGCCCAGAGATAATCCAGTTTAAAGGGCTGCTTAAACATGAAAATCATAAAAGGCACAAAGACCAGCAAGGTCACCACTTCCTGAGTGATTTTCATTTGCCCCACGGCCAGTCCCTGCTGTGCCAGTAATCGGGTGGCCGGAATCATCAGGCTATATTCAAACAGGGCAATCATCCAGCTGAATAAAATTGCCTGCCACAACGGCGCATCATGCGGTAAAAATTTTAAATGCCCATACCATGCCAAGGTCATAAAGCAATTGGCAATTACCAGAAGAAATAAAGCCGGCAACATCGGCATGTACTCTGCAAAAAGATCGGGTTTATTCTACGATTTATTTTGCAAAAAGATATTCTCTAAATTTGAAATTTCCTCTGAATTTATCCGTGAAACAGGATTTAAAAATTCCCGCAGCAATGCTTGAACTTTGACTATCTTTTCCGTGTAAGCCTTGCTATCGTTGCTTGCAAATTGAATAAATCATGATAACCGCACCAATATAAGGTGATGGGTCAGACAGGAACGGAGTGAAGTAGATGCATCTGCATATTTTGGGTATTTGTGGCACTTTTATGGGATCGCTGGCGCTCCTTGCACGCGATCTGGGCCACAAGGTGACAGGTTCAGATTTGAACGTCTATCCACCGATGTCGACCCAACTTGAAAATGCAGGCATCAGCTTGATGCAGGGTTATGAGCGTAGTCACTTGCAGCCGCATCCGGACCTGATCATTGTTGGCAATGCCATGAAGCGTGGTATTGATGCAGTAGAATATATGCTGAATGAAGGCTTGTCTTATATTTCAGGCCCACAGTTCCTGGCAGATCATGTTCTGCAAGGCAAACATGTATTGGGGGTTGCGGGTACACATGGCAAAACCACCACCACAACCATGCTGGCCTGGGTGCTGGATCAAGCCGGTTTAGAGCCAGGCTTCCTGATTGGTGGTGTGCCACTGGGTTTTAGTGAGAGTGCACGTCTCGGTGGCGGCAAATATTTCTGTGTCGAGGCGGATGAATACGATTCGGCTTTCTTCGACAAGCGTTCCAAGTTTGTGCATTACCATCCAAAAACGGCGATTTTAAATAACCTTGAATTTGACCATGCTGATATCTTTGATGATCTGGCTGCAATTCAAAAACAGTTCCATCATTTAGTTCGTACTATTCCAAGCGAAGGCCGAATCATTGCGCCGATTACCGAAAGCAATATCGATGAAGTACTAGAGCAGGGTTGCTGGACACCGGTGGTGCGCACCAGTCTGGATGCCAATGAAAAATCTGAACTGTATGCCGAACAGTTATCGACAGATGGTTCTCACTTTAAAGTCTTGCAACACGGTGTGGTGAAAGGTGAAGTGCAGTGGAGCATGACCGGACAGCATTCGGTGGCCAATGCGCTCGCGACGATTGCCGCTGCCGAGCATGTCGGCGTCTCCATTGAAACCGCCTGTGAAGCTTTATCTAATTTCGGTGGGGTAAAACGCCGTATGGAACTATTAGGCACAGTCCGTGGTATTGAGGTTTATGATGATTTCGCCCATCATCCCACAGCGATTGATACGACCTTGGAGGGCGCGCGCAAACGACTGGGTGAACGCAAACTCTGGGCAATTATTGAACCACGCTCCAATACCATGCGTATGGGCAGTCATAAAGAGGGTCTGGGTCATTCAGCACGTCTGGCCGATGCAGTAATCTGGTATCAACCGGAAGGACTGGACTGGGATCTGCAACCGGTCATTAATGCTGCGCCAAATAAAGCCAAAATTGCACGCACACTGGATGACATCATTCAGACCGTGGTAGCAGAGGCAGGTGAGGGCGATGCCGTAGTGATTATGTCAAATGGCGGTTTTGGTGGTTTACATCAGAAATTGATCAGTGCTTTAAACGCATAAAATAGATGCGTGGATAAGTATGTGAAAAAAGAAGCCCGCGATGCGGGCTTCTTTTTTCAGGGCAGTTGTTTTAGCAATCAAGAGAGAATGGCTGTTTTGACCTTTGCATTGCATGATGTCAAATTGGCCTAAAATGCCGATCACTCATCAGCCATTACGCATGATGTTTTGTTGCAATCTGAACGCGAGATAGATTGCAGCAGCACATCACTCAAGGCACAATCGAGAAGAACACAGGTATTTATAGACCTGACAGCCAGATCAGAATCAGGTCATTCTCATTCCTCACTCCTTCAGGAGATGTGTCATGACAACAATGAAAGCCATGGTCTATTACGGCAAAAACGACATCCGGCTTGAAGACCGTCCCATTCCCACTATTTTGCATCCCAGCGATGCGGTTATCAAACTCACTAAAGTCACTATTTGTGGTACAGACCTCGGGATCTGGAAAGGTAAAAACCCGGAAATTGAACAGCAAGCCACACGCAAACAGGGCAGTTTTAATGGCCGTATTTTAGGTCATGAAGGCATTGGTATTGTAGAAGAAGTCGGTTCTGCCGTTCAAAACTTCAAAAAAGGCGACCGGGTGATTATTTCCTGTGTCAGCCGCTGTGGAACCTGTGAAAACTGTCAGAAACAGCTGTATGCACATTGTCGCAATGAAGGCGGCTGGATCATGGGCTATATGATTGATGGTACTCATGCCGAATATGTACGCACGCCGTTTGCGGATACTTCTCTTTATCATTTACCTGAAGGGTTCGTAACTGTTAGTTGAAATCTACTCATTTCTATACTAATATATACAAATGAGTAGATATGTTGGTATTAGTGTTGCAGCTAAAACATTAGGTGTATCCATCCAAACCCTAAGAAGATGGGATGAGGAAGGCACTTTAGTTGCAGATAGAACCCCAAAAAATCACAGACGATATGATCTGAGTCAGATCACGCCTGAACTTATCCACGACCTTTCCATCCAAAACAGCCGAAAAACCATTGCTTATGCCAGAGTGTCTAGCCATGACCAAAAGGCTGATCTTGAGCGTCAAAAACAAGTTTTGGAAATGTACTGTGCTAAACAAGGATGGACATTTGAAATCATTGCCGATCTCGGTTCGGGTATGAATTACCATAAAAAAGGACTTAAAGCCCTTTTAGATGGAATTATTAATAATGAAATTGGTCGCTTGGTACTGACTCATAAAGATCGTTTATTGCGCTTTGGTGCTGAATTGGTTTTTGCTTTATGTGAAGCCCGAAATGTTGAAATTGTGATTATTAACCAAGGTGAAAATCTGAGTTTTGAGGAAGAACTCGCTCAAGATGTATTGGAGATAATTACTGTATTTTCAGCACGATTATATGGTAGCCGTAGCAAAAAGAACCAAAAGTTGATACAGGCGGTTAAAGAGGCACTATGAGTCAATTTATACGAGGGCATGTCATTGAGTTGATGCCCAATAACAAGCAAGCAAGCCACTTCGCTCAGGCGAGTGGTGTTGCTCGTTTATCGTATAACTGGGCTTTAAAGGAGTGGCAACGACAATATAAGGCTGATAAAGAATATCGAGATCAGTGCGATTATTATGGTGTTGAGGTGGATAAAAACCTCCTCAATAAGCCTCATGAAGCAAAATTAAGAAAACATTTAAACTCATTCAAATTTCAAAAATACCCTTTCATGAAGAAGGTAACTAAGTGCTCACCACAATTGGCAATTAAGCAGTTGGGTAGTGCTTTTGATAGATTCTTTAAGGGGAAATCAGGGTATCCAAAGCCAAGAAAAAAAGGCAAGGATGATCGTTTTTCATTATCAAATGACCAATTTAGTGTGGATAATAAGTCTATTAGAATCCCAAATTTAGGTTGGGTGAAGATGACTGAGGCTCTGCGCTATAAAGGTAAAATCCTATCAGCTAAAGTTTTTAAGCAAGGTGCAAAGTGGTTTGTATCAATTGCTGTTGAATTGACTCAAATTGAAAAACTTAAATCCAAAACAGGTTTATCTATTGGTGTTGATTTAGGTGTGTCTAATCTTGCCACCCTATCAAATGGTGAGATTATTCCATCCAATGCGCCATTGAAAAGACAGCTTGGAAAACTTAGGAGGCTGAACAAGTCTTTAAGTCGCAAGAAAAAACGTAGTCAGAATCGAGAGAAAGCGAAAACCAAGCTCTCTCGCCTACACTACAAAATCGCTTGCCTACGCAAGAATAATCTTCATCAGGTCACAACGGACTTGGTTACACGTTTTGATGTGATCGCTATTGAAGATTTGAATGTTAGAGGCATGGTCAAGAATCGGAAACTTGCAAGAGCCATATCTGATATGGGCTTTTATGAGTTCAAGCGACAGCTGATTTATAAAGCCAAACAGCATGGAAAATCGGTGCTTTCAGTTGGTCGATTCTTCCCAAGTAGTAAAATGTGTTCATGCTGTGGTGAGCTAAACCAATCACTTACACTCTCAATGCGTGAGTGGAAATGTTTGGTTTGCCAAACCACCCAAAATAGAGATGTTAATGCGTCAATTAACATCCTGCGATATGCGGATAAAGATTTAATCGCTGCGTAAGTGGTGATTAAGGCGGTGAGTTACACCGTGACAGCCTATGGAATTAAGGTAATCCCAGAAGCAAATGTTTTTGGTTCTCGATGTTGAAGTAGGAATTAAACATCAAACCCACATGAGTAGGTTTGAGTAGGTTTTAAATAACGGTTAAATGAAGATGTCGCTGTGTTCCTGTCGGATATCTTGCCGACATCACATGAAATTGGTCTGCAATATGGCGATGTCAAACCCGGAGATAATGTGGTGATTGTCGGTGCCGGCCCGATCGGCATGAGCTGCCTGCTGACCGCTCAATTCTATTCACCGGCCAACATCATCATGGTCGATGTCGATGACAACCGACTCGAGTTCGCCAAAACAGTGGGAGCGACGCATAGCATTAACTCCGCGAAAGAAGATGCCATACAACGTGTGCTGGAGCTGACGGATGGGCGAGGGGTCGATTGTGCCATTGAAGCGGTTGGTCTGGAGGCGACCTGGAATATCTGCCAGCATGTAGTCAAAGAGGGTGGACATATTGCCAATGTCGGCGTACATGGCAAATCAGTTAATTTTGAACTGAATAAACTCTGGATTAAAAACCTGACCATCACCACCGGACTGGTCAATGCCAATACCACTGCTATGCTGCTCAAAACCTGCTGTTCCGGTAAATTACCGCTGGAAAAACTGGCGACCCATCACTTTAAATTTAATGAATTTGAAAAAGCTTATGATGTGTTCAAGCATGCAGCCGATGAAAAGGCCTTGAAAGTGATGATCGAACTCAATTAATGCGGGAAAGTAAAAAGTCCGCTTGGCGGACTTTTTTTATTTGTAGCTGGAGTGAAAAATAGGGCATATCACCGCACTACTTATCAGCTTGTATTGAAAGCTCATTAGGCCGTTTTGCTCTTGGCAAATCGATCTAAATGATTAAGTAGAAGAGGCCGCGACATCAGATAAACTTTGGTCACGCTTAAACATCACATCCACATAGGAACATTGCGGAATGATGGTTAAACTTTTTTCACGGGCAAAATCGACCAGCACATCCAGCATTTTTCGGGCAACGCCCTGACCACGCAAGGAATGATCGACCCAGGTATGATCTGCAATAATCACCGAGGCTTCCCGCCATTGATAGGTAATCTCGGCCAGACGTCGACCTTTATCTTCCATAAAAAATACACCACCGCGTTTTGAATCTTGATATTGAATCTGCATAGATCTCCACCTTTATTTTCATTTTTAACTGCTTAACACATCGCTGAAATTAGGATCACGCTCAAATACCGATTGAGCAAAAGGGCATTCCGGAATAATCTTGACCCCTTGCTCACGGGCAAACTTGACCGCTGCTTCGACCAGATAATGTCCGACATGCTGTCCACGCAAACTGTCATCGACCCAGGTATGTTCAATCACCAGTCGATCCTCATCTTTCCAGAAATAGCTCATTTCGGCCAGACGCTTTTCATTTGGCTCGACAAACCATTGACCTTGACTGCCTTGTTGCTGATGCTCAATCAACATCCTCTAAACTCCGTATTTTTAATCCAGACTGACATATTTTTCAGTCGCATATTGTTCGATTTCTTTAAACGATTGTGAATCTGTGCTCTTTCCTGATATCACCGTGCAATGAACAGGTTTAAACTGCCTGTCTGTTGTTTAAGCCAGATATTTATGTCCAGCCCTTCTTTTAGCTCCTCGGTAAGACGTCAATGGATCTGCGTAATTGCGTTAGCCAGTGCCGCCTTTATTTTCAACACCACCGAATTTATTCCCGTGGCCTTACTCAGTGATATTGGTGCAAGTTTTGACATGTCGGCGACTCAGGTCGGGTTGATGCTGACCATTTATGCCTGGGTCGTGGCTTTATTGTCTTTACCGATGATGCTACTGACCAAAAACATTGAACGACGTTTCTTGTTGATGGTTTTATTTGCGGTCTTCATTTCCAGTCATGTGCTGTCTTATTTTGCCTGGAGTTTCAGTGTTCTGGTATTTAGCCGGATCGGGATTGCAGTAGCGCACGCGCTGTTTTGGTCAATTACCGCTTCGCTTGCAGTACGTGTCGCACCAGCAGGCAAAGAATTTCAAGCCTTGGGTTTATTGGCCACAGGTACTGCCATGGCCATGGTTCTGGGAATTCCCTTTGGTCGCATGATCGGGGAGGCCTATGGCTGGCGCAATAGTTTTGCCTTGATTGCCATCGTCGCCAGCGTGGTCTGCCTGCTACTGGCCAAAACCTTGCCCTTATTACCGAGTGTCAATTCAGGTTCACTCAGCAGCTTGAAAACCTTGTTAAAACGTCCAAGCCTGATGCTGGTATTTGCCCTGACGGTCATTGTAATTAGTGCACAATTCACCGCCTATAGTTATATCGAGCCATTTTCACTGAATATTGCCCAGCTCAGTTCTGTACAGACCACGACTTTATTGCTGGTCTATGGTGGGGCAGGTTTAATCGGCTCTTATCTATTTGGCCGTTTTGCACCACATTTTCCCAAACTTACTATTCCACTGTTCACACTTGGACTGGCTATCTCGTTGCTATTATTGCTGCCGTTGTCCAGCAATGTCTTGCAGTTAAATACCCTGGCTTTACTCTGGGGCGTCAGTATTATTGGTTTCAGTCTGGCCTTACAAGCCAAGACCTTAAATCTGGCCTCCGATGCCACCGACGTGGCCATGGCGATTTATTCTGGCCTGTATAATATTGGAATTGGTGCTGGCGCTTTACTCGGTGGGATCGCAACGGCACAGATCGGCTTGCACAGTATTGGCTGGCTCGGGGCCATCTTGGCCAGTCTGGGTTTTCTCATCACGTTATATTTAATTCGCCGTCCGGATTTTATTGCTCAAAAAATAGCTTGAATCATGCATTTTTGTAAATGAAATTGTAGTCTTAATAAAAATCTGTCATGCTTCTGCATATTGAGCATTTGCTCAAACAGAATTTCGTTTGAACAAGGGGAGTAGCCTCCTCCAAACGTTTAGCAATTGTGGTTCAGATTGTTCAACGTGTCAGAATATCGTCATTACACTTTGCAAAAAGTCGGTATCTGAGCATCTCACTGCGACACTTTTAATAAGAAGTGTAACAGTGAGATGTAGGCAAGACCTTGATCATGTTGGTATAGATGTTTTTCATCTGACAACAGGTCAAGGTTTTTTTATGGCCGATTGTCAGATGTGGAGAATTCACATGGAAACAATTGGTACGCTGTGGCTGTATCTTGTCTTTTTCGCGATTGTCGCAGTCATGCTGATCATCGATTTCGTCGGCTTTAAACATCAGCATGGCCAGGAGGTCAAAGTCCGGACTGCGGCCTACTGGAGTATTGCCTGGGTCAGTATCGCGACTTTATTTGGTGGCGGTTTATGGCTCTATCTGGAGCAGACCGCAGGTACTGCAATTGCCAATGCCAAGGTCATGGAATACTTCGCCGGTTATCTGCTGGAAAAATCCCTGGCAATTGATAACGTCTTTGTCTGGCTGATGATCTTCGCTGCTTTCGCCATTCCACCCGTGCTACAACGTAAATTGCTGCTCTACGGTGTACTCGGTGCGATTGTCCTCAGAACCATCTTTATTTTTATTGGCGCCTGGTTCGTTCAGGAATTCTCATGGATTTTATATATCTTCGGTGCCTTCCTGGTGTATACCGGCTTTAAATTCCTGCGTGGTCAGGATGAAGAAGAAAGCAATATTGAAGATATGGCGATTCTGAAATGGCTGCGTAAACGTATGCGGATTACACCGCAACTTGAAGGTGACAAATTCTTTATCCGTAAAGATGGTTTACTGTGGGCAACGCCGTTATTCCTGGTTTTGATTCTGGTCGAAGCCTCGGATGTGATCTTTGCGGTCGATTCTATTCCGGCAATTTTCGCTGTGACCACCGATCCCTTCATTGTACTGACTGCTAACCTGATGGCGATTTTGGGTCTGCGCGCGATGTTCTTCCTGTTATCGGGTGCCGCATCAAAAATGCATTATCTGCCTTATGGTCTCGGGATTATTCTGGTCTTTATCGGCTTTAAAATGCTGATGCTGGATGTATTCCATATGCCAATCTGGATTTCACTGAGCTTTATTGTGATTGTCTTGACGATCACGGCGATCCTGTCGATTCGCCACAGTAAAAAACATAATCAAACCACGCTCTAATAACTGTATAGACAATCATCTTTAGCGTCAAAAAAGTCCGTTCAATCATGAGCGGACTTTTTTTATTGCTCGACTGCCTTACCACAGCTTCGACTTAACTCAGGCAAATGAAGTCAGCATGATCACGTTATAAATCTACTGAAGTGGGTTACAATCTATTGAAAAAATTAAAAGCACAGGTTTTAACATGTCTTCTCAGATTGCAACAACGGCAGTCCGCGGTCGTTTCCTTGATATCCAGCATACAGTTGCCCAGGCACATGAGATTGATGACCAGGTGCGCTATGTAGAAGATGGTCTGATCATCATGCAAGATGGCAAGATTCAATGGTTTGGCAGCTGGGATGAAGGGCAGAAACATCTAGCTGAAAATATCCAGGTCGCCCATTATCCTGAACAGCTGATTGTGCCGGGATTGATCGATACCCATATTCATTTCCCGCAAACCGAGATGGTCGGGGCCTATGGCGAACAACTGCTGGAATGGTTAAATACCTATACTTTTCCAACAGAAATCCAGTTTGCAGATACAGCCTATAGCGAAAAAATCGCCGAATTTTTTGTGCAGGAATTGCTTAAAAATGGCACCACCACGGCACTGGTCTTCTGTACCGTACATCCTGAATCAGTAGATGCTTTGTTTACAGCGGCGAGCCGCAGAAATATGCGTCTGATCGCCGGTAAAATCTTGATGGACCGACATGCACCGGAAGCGCTGACAGATACAGCAGAAAGCGCTTATACCGATTCTAAAGCGCTGATTGAAAAATGGCATGGGCAGGGCCGTAACCTGTATGCCATTACCCCTCGCTTTGCCCCGACGTCCACCAATGAACAACTTGAAAAAGCAGGTCAGCTCAAAGCCGAATATCCAGATGTCTATGTACATACCCATTTAAGTGAAAATAAAAATGAAATTGCCTGGGTCAAAGAGTTATTTCCGGAACGTAAAGGCTACCTGGATGTCTATCATCACTATGGTTTAACCGGTGCAAAATCAGTGTTTGCACATTGTGTACACCTGGAAGAGCAGGAGTGGGATTGCATGCAGCAGACCAATTCAGCGATTGCCTTTTGTCCGACCTCAAACCTGTTTCTGGGCAGTGGTTTATTCCCATTAAAGAAAGCATGGGACAAGCAGGTGAAAGTCGGTCTGGGCACCGACATCGGGGCAGGCACCTCGTTTAACCAGTTACAGACTTTAAATGAAGCCTACAAAGTGCAGCAATTGCAGGGAGAAAAACTCTCTGCTTTTGAAGCCTTGTATCATGCCACCTTAGGCGGTGCTAAAGCCTTAAGTCTGGACGATCGTTTGGGGAACTTTAATATCGGCAAGGAGGCGGACTTTGTGGTGCTGGATCTAAATGCCACTGCTTTACAGCAGTTACGCCAAAGCAGAGCCAAAAATATTGAAGATGCATTTTTTGCACTGACCATGCTCGGCGATGACCGTAATATTGCAGTGACCTATGTCTACGGAGAAGCTGTCTATGTCAAAGCCCGATGTACCCGCTCAGACGACTAAAACCCAGCACCGCCATCGCTGGCTGATCGTCTCTGCCATGTTGCTGACCTGTACTTTCATCCTGCGCAGGGATTCGCAGGCAGCAAAGAAATGATTACATTTACAGCATGCAAAACAGGTGCATCTGCAGTAGGGATGTATTAAAATTACAGTGTATTCAGGTGTTGCAGGTCAACACCTTTTTTATTTTGCTATTTTTACTTTTTAGGTATCTACCCATGACCGTTCAAATGAGCGTAATGATTTCCGCTGAAGAAATTCAAGCTAAAGTCAAAGAGCTTGGTGCTCAAATCGATGCACACTATGCCAATAGTGACAAAGACCTTGTGCTCATCGGTTTATTACGTGGTTCAGTGATTTTTATGGCCGATTTGTGTCGTGTGATTTCCAAACCCCATGAACTGGATTTCATGACGGTATCCAGTTATGGCGGTGGCACCCTATCTTCGCGTGATGTAAAAATTCTGAAAGATTTAGACGGCGAAATCCGTGGCAAAGACGTGCTGGTGGTTGAAGATATTATTGACTCGGGAAATACCTTGAGCAAGGTGCTGGAAATCCTGCAAACCCGCCAACCGAACTCGATTCAACTGTGTACTTTGGTAAGTAAACCATCACGTCGTGAAATCGATTTAAAGGTCGAATTTTTGGGCTTTGAAGTTGAAGATAAATTTATCGTAGGTTATGGTCTGGACTATGACCAGAAGTATCGTCATCTGCCATTTATTGGTGAAATCGGTCTTTAAAGTTTATTTAAAAAAGTGGCTTAGGCCACTTTTTTTATGTCTCAAATAGACAGAAAAATAGGAACAAAAAATAACATCTCGTTTCAGGATTCAACTTTTTTTGCTTTCTATTCTGTTTCAAGATAATTAAACATGATGTAAAAACAAAGACATGATAGACATGATAACAAGGAGCATACCTATGTGGACAATTATTGTGGCGATTGTCATTGGTTTTATCGCGGGTCTGATTGCACGTGCAATCCATCCAGGTAATGACAAGGCAGGCTTTATCATGACGACCCTGTTAGGTATTGCCGGTTCCTTATTGGCTACATTTGCTGGTCGTATGCTCGGTCTTTATTCGGCAGATTCTGCGGCAGGTCTGATTGCTTCCGTGATCGGTGCGGTGATTATTCTGTTTATTTATAACATGCTGACCAAACGCCGTACGGTCTAAGCGGTTCTGGCTCAATCTGAGCAGTTCCAGTAAAAGCACCCAGTCGGGTGCTTTTTGCTCTTGTATATCTCTCAACTTTATAGTGAAAATTCCTTAAAAATCTGTTCGATCTGTTCTGCCGGATAGGCCCCCATGACTTTAAAACCATTCGAAAAAATAATTGCTGGTGTCCCATTCACACCCAAAGACTGGGCCAGTTTTTTATTTCGCTCAATCGGATTGGCACAACTTTTTTTCGATTTTGGCAGGCTACCTTGAGTGATCAGATCGTCCCAGGCCTGAGCAGGATTAGACGCGCAATACACCTGTTTTGAAGGCGCAACCGATTGTGGCTTTAAAGGCAGAATAAAAGTATAAATCGTCACATCCTTGAGTTTTTTCAACTCTACTTCAAGCTGTTTACAATACGGGCAATTTGGGTCAGAAAAGATCGCAATCTGACGTTTCCCCGTACCTCTTACACTTTTCACAGCATCTTGAAGCGGCAATTTTTTCCAGTCAACACTGTTCTGTTTTAGTATCAAATCACGGGTCAGATTATGCTGATCCTGAATCCGCAGCATCGACCCGGCAATCAGATGCTGGGCATCTTCATTCAGATAAACCACTTGACCCTGCATAAAACCACTGTAGATGCCCTTCATTTCCGTGGTCTGGATATTTTCGATTTTTAAATTGGGGCTATTCTTTGCCAGATTGGCTTTTACCATATCAATATTAGCGAATGCGAAGCTTGAAACAAATGTACTTAAAGCAATAATCAGTGTTTTTTTTAACATGAATGTTCTACATGAATCAGATAAAAATATGCTTCGATTCTAATGGGTCTGCTTTTAAATTACCCACGGATTTATGTTACTGTTTATTCCAAGTTTAATCAGTGCATTATGTTTCACGTGGAACAGAAGCGATAAAAGAAGCTTAAATGACGGACAAAAATAAATTCTTGTATGAGATTAAATTCTGGTTAAGATTTTATATCTTATAAAATAATATATTATTTTATTGAAATATATATAAACACATCTATTTGATTTAAAATCTTTTACTGATTCGCCCTTGACCATGTTTCTTGGCCCGCTCTACACTGCATATACTTTTCTTTTTCTTCGCTATGCCCTGACATGGATTGGCCAAGGATCAACACTATAACGGCATGTTCATGACAACAATAACCACTTGGCGACCCTTCTGGATGGTCAGCCTGGCTTTAATCATGGGAACGATTGGTACTGCTTTGGCGAGTCCACTCTATCCGATTTATCAACAACTCTGGAATTTATCCCCAAGCCAGATTACCTATATTTTTGTCGCCTATATGTTTGGCTGTCTGGGCACCTTATTGTTCCTGGGGCGCACCAGCAATAGCATTGGCTTTTTAAAAACTCTACAAATTGGCCTCGTGTTTATTAGTCTGGGTTTGATTATTTCGGTCTTTGCCAATAATGCCCTGATTTTATCTCTGGGCCGTTTCATTATCGGGATTGCCTCTGGTTTGATGACGACTTCTGCCATGCTTGGCATGATGCAGACCATTCCGGAGAGTCATAAGCAGCTTGCGCCGCAATGGGTCTCTATTTTGACTGCGATTGGCTTTGGTCTGGGTCCGTTTATCGGGGGAGTCATTGCGCAGTTTTCTCAAGCCCCGCTGGTGACTCCCTATATTCCGATTATTGTTGGAGCAGTGCTTTGTTTTATCGGCTTATTCTGGTTAAAAGTGCCTGCTTTTGAGCGTCAGCCCTTTAGTATCGCCCCCAAATTACAGCGTCCTGAGGCTCAATATCATGCTGTATTTATGATCATTGGGTTCACTGCATTTAGTGCCTTTGCTGCCTTTAGTTTATTTGCCTCACTTTCGCCTTCTTTTGTGCAAGATATTTTACCGTGGCATGGCCCTTTAGTAAGTGGTACCGCCATTACCTGTATTCTGCTGGTATCTGCAGTGGTGCAATACCTGGCCAAAGCGGTGGCTGCAAAAAAATGTCTGAATATCGGCTTGGTCATGATGCTGATTAGCCTGCTCAGCCTTGCATTGTGTATGTTGCTTAAGGCAAGTTTCTTATTCTTCGTGAGCGATCTCTTATTTGGTATTGGGCATGGTTTTGCCCTGATGGGGGCTTTTGGCGTGATTCATGCTATCACCACTTTGCAAAACCGGGCCGCGGTGATGTCGACCTACTTGTTTATTGGCTATTTGGGCACCATTGTGCCGATTCTTGCGGTGGGTTACTTGGCCGACCATTTTGGATTAAATTTCGCTGTGATCAGCTTCTGTGTGGCGATGAGTGCTTTATGTGTCGTGCTCTGGTTATGCCACCAGAAGCTCAGTGTAAAAGCTTAAAATAGCCCTCTGATGAGGGCTATTTATGCATAATTTTTTGCTTACTTTCCAATACAAAACGAACCGAAAATTTTTCCAAGCAGATCATCGGCACTAAAGTCACCGGTAATTTCCCCCAGTGCATTCTGGGCTAGACGTAAGGACTCCGCCACCAGTTCACCGGCGTTGTACATCACCAATTGTTCACGTGCTTCAGCCAAATACAGTTGAGTGCGCTTCATTGCGTCTAAATGACGGGTACGCGCAATAAAGGTATCTTCTTCAGGCTGGAAGCCTGCATGCGCTGTAATCGCCTCTATGAGCGCTTGCACACCAGTTTCCTGCTTGGCAGAGACTGCGATATGCCGAAAACCATTCAAATCAGCAATTGCAGCTTCAGCACCAGTCAGATCACACTTATTCCCAATCAGCATCAGACGTTTTGCTTCAATATGTTCAGCAAAATATTCTTGGGCCAGTTGCAGCGGATCTTCACCTTGACTTAGGTCATAGACCAGCAGTAACAAATCGGCCTGTTCGATTTCCTTGATTGCACGGCGAATCCCTTCTTTTTCGACAATATCCCCGGTCTCACGCAAGCCTGCGGTATCCGTCAGGGTAATTGGCAAGCCATTTAAGGTGATTTTTTCATGCAGCACATCACGCGTAGTACCTGCAATATCCGTCACAATCGCACGTTCAATCCCGGCCAGCGCATTCAGTAATGAAGATTTACCGGCATTCGGTTTACCGGCAATCACCACTTGCAAACCTTCACGCAATAACTGACCTTGACGTGCTGATTGCTGAACTTGCGTGACCGCAGTCGCCACACCATCGAGCAGATTCAGAATCTTGCCATCGGCCAGAAAGTCAATTTCCTCTTCAGGAAAATCAATTGCGGCTTCCACGTGCAAACGTAAATGCACCAGCTGCTCAAGCACCGTATTGACTTTGTTTGAAAATGCACCTTGCAGGGAACGAACCGCAGAACGCGCAGCTGCTTGTGAAGTGGCATCAATCAGGTCAGCAATGGCTTCAGCCTGTACCAAGTCCATCTTGCCATTTTCAAAAGCACGCATGGAAAACTCACCGGCTTTGGCAGCAATCGCACCCAGTTCCAGCAAACGTGCAAGCAAGGCATTTTGAATCACCGGACCGCCATGACCTTGTAACTCCACCACATCCTCACCGGTAAAGGAATGCGGATTCGGGAAACAAATAGCTAGGCCTTCATCCATAATTTCACCAGCGGTATCGTAAAACTTACGAAAGGCAGCATAGCGTGCACCGGCAAGGGGTTGTTTTGTGAGTGCTTCGGCAATTTCATAGGATTTTGGACCCGATAGGCGAATCACCCCAACGCCGCCACGTCCTGGTGGCGTTGCAATCGCAGCAATAGTCGTGGTTCGGTTGAGCATAAAATTCACCTAAAAAATCCAAAAGTTCAGCCAAAAAAAATCCGCCTAAGAGTATCATCTTAAGCGGATTTATTCAGCCCGTCATTACAACTTAGTTGACTGGCGTTGCTTCATCACGTTTGGCACGTTCTTTAGCAACAGACTTGTTAATCAAACCTTGTTGCAGGATGGTGATCAAGTTGTTCACAATCCAGTATAGAACCAAGCCCGCAGGGAAGAACAGCAAGAATACGGTAAAAATCACCGGCATAATCTTGAAGACTTTGGCTTGCATTGGATCAGTGGGTTGAGGATTTAAGGACTGTTGAATATACATCGTCAGACCCATTAACAATGGCAGGATAAACCATGGATCCATTGAGGATAAATCCTGAATCCAGAGCATCCATGGCGCATGACGCAGTTCAACCGATTCCATCAAGACCCAGTACAAAGCCAGGAAGATTGGCATTTGTAATAACAGCGGTAAACAGCCTGCAAGCGGATTGACCTGTTCACGTTTGTACAGTGCCATCATTTCCTGAGAGAAGCGCATACGGTCTTCACCAAACTCTTCTTTCATACGCTGCATTTCTGGAGCAATCACACGCATTTTCGCCATTGAGCGGTAGCTCTTCGACGACAATGGCCACAGAATCAGTTTCACCAGAATGGTCAATAGAATAATTGCCCAGCCCCAGTTACCCACTAAACCATGGAAGAATTCCAGACCCACGAACAAGAGTTTCGCAATTGGCCATAACCAGCCATAATCGACTGTTTGGTTTAAACCTGTGGCCAAATCCTTCAATTCTGACTGGATTTTTGGACCTGAATAGAAGGTCGCATCAATCTCGGCCACAGTACCTGCAGGCACATTAAAGGTTGGAGAAGTAAAACCAATAATGTTCATGTTATCGGTTGATTTACGTGATTCAAGCTTGGCGCTATACGCTTCACCATTACCCTGAGTCAACTTCAGATTACCAGGTACCCAAGCACTGACAAAGTAGTGCTGTACCATGGCAACCCAGCCACCTGTCGCTTCAGTACTGACTTTTTCTTCAACAAAGTTGTCAAATTTAAGCTTGTTGTACTGCTCGTCTGGCGTACCCCAGGCACCGCCCAGGAAAGTCCCTAACGTGAAAATACCCTGGTCTGATTTACCCGGATCTTCTGAATTATCACGTTTGATCTGGCCAAACATCTGACCTTGCCAGGTCTGAGCACTGCGGTTCACCACTTTGTGGTTCACAACAACCGGATATTCACCTTCAGTGAAATTGAAGGTTTTGATAATCTCGACACCATCCGCGGTTTTAAATACCAACGGTACAGACAAGACTTTAAGGTTTTCACCCTCTTTAGATTTGGTTGCTTTCGCGTCTGCCAAGGTATAAGCGGTTTTTTCCAGCTCATACGTCGGACGGCCGTTACGGCTGCTGTCCGGTCCATTTAGACCGATCAGACCAGACTGAGCGACATAAGTACGTTTCGCATCGCTTTCCAGCATCACGAACGGTTCATCGCTGTCCTTGTTTTTGTCATGATTGAGTAATTCAACACGAACAATATCACCACCTTTCGGATTGATCCAAAGATGATAAAGGTCAGTTTGTACTGAAATAAGCTGCTGACTTACAGGTGCTGTGGCATCCGTGGCTTGCTGCGCTGGCATATTCGCTTGTGGCAGATCAGAGGCAACAGTAGCCGTCTGAGCATTTGGCAAATCTGCAGATACGTCATGCGAAACAACAGCAGTTTCTGGCTGCGGTTTGGTTTCAGCATTTCCATAATCTTTTTGCCACGCCAAAATGAGCAAATATGCGACAACAAACATGGCTCCGAGAATTGCAATCCTGGCCCATTGTTGCATATGTATTACCCCAAGTGGTGAGAGTGATTTTGGTTCAATAAACGATCACGAAAGGGTACAGCAACGTGAAGCGTTTGAGAATCTATTTGCTGAAATGAAATAAAACGAATCGCTTTAGAGGGAACAGGATCATATCCCGAGCCCCCCCACGGATGACAACGGCAAATACGCTTAGTAGCCAGCCACACTCCACGTCCAGTCCCATGTATCTGGACTGCTTCCAAGGAATATTGAGAACAAGTTGGAATATAACGACAGCGCGGTCCCAATAAAGGACTGATCGCAATCTGATAGAAACGTATCAACCAATGTAGTAAACGTACCATTGGCCTACTCTACTTTTGTGGGGAGGGGGCTATTTTTGTATGCTTTTTGGCAAGACGGTTCAGTTTTTGCCAAGCAAATTGTAATTGCTGATGCAATTCTGCATTAGGCACTGCTTCCACACCTATTTTTGGCATGATTACAATGTCTAAGTCATCTAATTGCTGTTGATGCAGGCGAAAACTTTCGCGAGCAAGTCGTTTTACTCTATTTCGTTCGTGTGCTCGGCGCACTTTCTTCTTAGCAACAACTAAACCCAAACGGCTATTTGGCAGTTCGGAATGTTTTGCAAGAAATAAGAAATGGGGCTGATGCACTTTAAAAAGCGCACCATCAAACACACCTTTATAATCGGCGGCACAGCGTAATCGCAACTCTGTACCAAAACTATAAAGTTTTGTCATAACACCCAAAATCGTCTTAGCGTAACTGATTAAACAGTTAAGCTATGACGACCTTTTGCACGACGGCGAGCTAATACTTGACGACCAGCTTTAGTAGCCATACGAGCACGGAAACCATGAACACGCTTACGCTTTAATTCAGATGGTTGGAATGTACGTTTCATATTGAAACTCCAAAAAATGATCTTTCTATGAAGGTCCGCGATTTTAGTGCTCATTGCTTGAGCTGTCAATGCAAAAGCACTTTTCTTTTCAAATAAGCTTAAAAAAGATTTTTATACGAGTTTTCAAAAAAACTGTTGGTGAAATGACTAAATTATACTTAACCACAGATTAAATTATTGTTATACATAGATATATAACTTATAAACAACTCTATCAACAAAGTTATCCACAATCTATCCAGTGTTGAAAAGCAAGATTCTGTTTTTGAATTTAAATTCGTAATCTCTCGATTTATCCACAGAAAACTCAAAGCTTATAAATAAATTCAAATTTATAAATTTAAGTTTATTATTATTAGGGAGCACTTTTTCTATGGATAAGCCACTTTTTATTTAACTAAACATATATTTATGTTGTGGATAAAACTGTTTCTAATAATTTTATACTTTGTGGATAACTTTGTGTTATATTTTATCCACAGCTTGCGGATAAACTTATCCACACCGGGTTTTAAATTTAAATTTATGCACGATGATGGCTTTTTGCACAGTTTCTGTGGAAATGATCATGACAGATGTGGATAACTTGGTTAGAATGGCGACCCGCTTTTGGTCGCGGTCATCTTTTTGAATGAACAATGGAATGAATAGGGGATTCACATGCTTTGGACGGACTGCTTAAATCGCCTGCGACAAGAGCTCTCTGGAAATGTCTTTACAATGTGGATTCGCCCATTGGTTGCAGAAGAGTTGGAAGATAGCTTGCGTTTGTATGCACCCAATCCTTACTGGACGCGTTACATTCAAGAGCATCATCTGGAACTGATTACGATTCTGGCCGAACAGCTGTCCGAAGGACGGGTACGCAAGGTCGAAATTTTGGTCGATTCACGTCCTGGTGCGATTTTATCGGCCAGTGAACAGCCAGCGACCACCACCGCGGCGTTGACTTCAACCCCAATGCCGGTACAAAAACCGAAAAAAGAAAAAGAAGATACGGTTAAAAATAGCCGTAGACGTCAGCTCAATCCGTTATTTACTTTCTCGCTGTTTGTCGAAGGCCGTTCTAACCAGATGGCAGCAGAAACCTGTCGCAAGGTACTGACCCAACTCGGTGCTTCACAGCATAATCCCTTATTTTTATATGGGCCGACCGGTCTGGGTAAAACTCACTTGATGCAGGCCGTGGGCAATGCACTGTTGCAGGCCAAGCCGAATGCACGGGTGATGTACATGACCGCGGAAAGCTTTGTACAAGATTTTGTTAGTTCTTTGCAGCAAGGCAAAGTGGAAGAATTTAAGAAAAATTGCCGTTCTCTGGATTTGTTACTGGTCGATGACATCCATTTACTGGCCGGTAAAGAAGCCAGCCTGGTAGAATTTTTCTACACCTTTAACGCACTTTTAGATGAATCTAAGCAGATTATTCTGACCTCGGACCGCTATCCAAAAGAACTGACTGAACTGGATCCACGTTTAGTTTCACGGTTTTCCTGGGGCTTGTCGGTCGGGGTTGAACCACCGGATATTGAAACCCGGATTGAGATTTTATTAAGAAAAGCCGAAAGCAATCAGGTAGATTTACCGCGTAACTGTGCCCTGTTTATTGCGCAGCAGGTGGTGGCCAACGTGCGTGAACTGGAAGGTGCACTAAACAAAGTGGTGGCAATTTCACGTTTTAAAGGCACACCGATTGATCTGGATGTGGTGCGTGAATCCTTAAAAGATGTGCTGGCGATTCGTGCCCGCACCATCAGTACTGAAAATATTCAGCGTGTGGTCAGTGAATATTTCCGTATTCCCTTAAAAGAGATTGTCGGACCGAAACGCACCCGAATTTATGCCCGTCCACGTCAGCTGGCGATGGGTCTGGCACGTGAACTGACCGGCGACAGTTTTCCAGAAATTGGCATGGCTTTTGGTGGTCGTGATCACAGTACCGTGATGCATGCCTGCGAGAAAGTGCAGAGCCTACGTGAGGAAGATCCCATCTTTAACGAAGACTATAAAAACCTGCAACGTCTGTTGCAAAGTTGACCTAAATCGCTCAAATTCTATTCTTGCTATGCGGCTGCTTTTGCCGCATAGTAAACCGTTAAAAATTCACTTTTTCTATATTAATCTTCAGCTTTAGAGGAATGCACCGTGCGTTTAAAAATCGCGAAAGAAAGCTTACTGAATGTTCTCTCACATGTCGTAGGAGCGGTTGAACGTCGCCATACCTTAAATATTTTATCTAACCTGAAAATTCAGGTGACTGCACAGGCATTAACCGTGACCGGTTCCGACCTTGAGGTTGAACTGGTGGCCAGTACAACACTGGCTGAAGGTGCATGTTTGCAGGCCGGGGAGACCACAGTTCCGGCGCGTAAGCTGATTGATATCTGTAAGTCACTTCCTTCAGCGGCATTGGTGGATTTGCATATTACTGAAGATCAGCGCTGCATTCTCAAATCAGGTAACAGCCGTTTTGTACTGGGTACCTTGCCTGCTGATGATTATCCATTACTGAATACTGAAAACACCCAAGGTACGCAAGTAACAGTCACCCAGCGTGAGCTGAAGCGTTTATTCGAGAAAACTGCCTTTGCGATGGCGGTGCAGGATGTGCGTTTTTACCTGACCGGTACTTTGCTGGAAATTGATGCCAATCAGCTGCGTGCTGTGACCACCGATGGCCACCGTCTGGCGCTTTGTGAAACTGCGGCTCAATCTACTGCGACCCAGCCGATTCAAGCGATTGTGCCACGTAAAGCCGTGGCGGAATTACAGCGTCTGCTCAGTGTTGAAGATGAGCAGTTATCTTTGCTGATTGGTCGTGAACTGCTGAATGTGACCATCAATATGCCAAGCCGTGACAAGGAACAGGCCGATATTACCGTGCGTTTCACCACCAAACTGATTGATGGTAAATTCCCGGATTATCGTCGTGTGATTCCACGTGGCGGTGACAAAATCGTGATGATTGCGCATGATGTGTTCAAGCAGTCTTTGCAGCGTGTCGCGATTTTAAGTAATGAAAAACTCCGTGGCGTGTTCCTGAATTTTAATGCCGATTCCCTGCAACTTCGCGCCAATAACCCGGAACAGGATGAGGCGATTGAAGACTTAGCCATTCAATATGCCGACTCACCGCTGGAGATGTCGTTTAATGCGCAGTACTTGATTGAGGTGCTGGGTGTGCTGGATGGTGATGATGTCTCCATGACCATGACTGAAGCCAATCAGTCTGTGTTAGTACAAGACCCGGCACATACCGATCAAACTTATGTCGTCATGCCGATGCGTGTTTAAGTCGCGGCTATTGATACTCGTATAAGACATGCATATTACGCGTTTACATATTGAGCGTGTACGGAATTTAAAGACGGTTGCTCTCCACAGATTGCAGCCGTTTAATGTTTTTTATGGCCAAAATGGTTCAGGTAAAACCTCGATTTTAGAGGCGATTCATTTGCTAGCTGCCGGTCGTTCTTTCCGTACCCATATCCCGAAAAATTATATTCAGCATGGCGCACAAGACGCGATTGTGTTTGCACAGTCCGCGACCGAAAAAATCGGCATGCAAAAAATGGCCAGCGGGGAACAGCTGATTAAGGTCAATGGTGATCTGGTGGCAACGCAGGGCCAACTCGCCAAGCTATTGCCTTTGCAGCTGATTGACCCACAAAGTACCGATATTATTGATCATGGTGCCAAGCCACGACGTCAACTTTTAGACTGGTTAATGTTCCACGTGGAACCTGAGTTTTATCATGCCTGGCAATATTATTCGCGTGCCTTGAAGCAGCGCAATAGTTTGCTCAAAAGCAAACGTTTCTTGAGTCTGTCCGATCTGGAGCCTTGGAACCAGATGCTGAGTGAGTATGGTGAACTTCTGCATTCGCAACGTGCGGGTATCGTGGAACAGTGGAAGTCCTTTTTTGAAGATGATCTAAAGCAGCTATTGCCTGATCTGCAGATCAGTCTGGAATACAGTCCGGGGTTTCATAGTGAAACCGGCCTGCTGAATGATCTGACCAATCAGCATGCAAAAGATCTGGAAAGACGTTATACAGAATACGGTCCACATCGCGCAGATTTGCGTCTGAAAACCCCTCTGGGGGATGCTGATGTGATCCTGTCACGCGGGCAAAAAAAGCTGCTGATGATGGCGTTAAAACTGTCGCAAATCGCAATGCTGCATTCTTGTAATAAGGAAACTGTGGTATTATTAGATGATGTGACAGCAGAATTAGATTTAACCGCACAACAACGTTTAATTGAGCGATTGAGCCAACTTGGTAGTCAAGTTTTTATTACCACCTTAGACCATGAATCAGTACAAAAGCACTTACATGATTTGTCTATCTCATATCAGTTATTCAATGTTGAAAACGGTACAGTTCAGGTTGTTGTGCAATAGTATTTTTTTAGTTTTACCCATCTTGGGATAGACCTATTTTTCACTAGGGAGAAACCATGAGTTCAGAAGATCAAGCTGCTTCTCAAACAGAACAAACCATTGAAAAGGCTTATGATTCCTCTAGCATCAAGGTATTACGTGGTTTAGACGCAGTACGTAAGCGTCCGGGCATGTACATTGGTGACACAGACGATGGCACAGGCTTGCACCACATGGTGTTCGAAGTAGTCGATAACTCGATTGATGAAGCCTTGGCAGGCCACTGTGATGAAATTATAGTGACTATTCATGAAGATGAATCGGTTTCAGTTTCTGACAACGGTCGTGGTATTCCAACCGATATTCACCCTGAAGAAGGCGTGTCTGCGGCAGAGGTGATTTTGACCATTCTGCATGCCGGCGGTAAGTTTGATGACAACAGTTACAAGGTCTCAGGCGGTTTGCATGGCGTAGGTGTGTCTGTGGTCAACGCACTCTCTGAAAAACTACTGTTGAACATCAGTCGTGCAGGTAAAACCTATGAACAGGAATACCGTCATGGTGATCCTGTTTATAAATTACGTGAAACAGGGACAACCGAAACGTCAGGTACCACTGTACGTTTTTACCCAAGTGCTGAAACTTTTAGCCAAACCATATTCAATGTCGATATTCTGGCGCGTCGTTTGCGTGAACTATCGTTTCTGAACGCAGGTGTACGCATTGTACTTCGTGATGAGCGCGTCAACCTTGAAAATATCTATGACTATGAAGGTGGTTTATCTGAGTTCGTTAAATACATTAACGAAGGCAAAACGCATCTGAACGATATTTTCCATTTCACTACTGCACAGCCCGATACCGGCATTACGGTAGAAGTGGCATTACAGTGGAATGATTCTTATCAGGAAAACGTACGCTGCTTTACCAATAACATCCCGCAAAAGGATGGTGGTACACATTTGGCCGGTTTCCGTGCTGCACTGACCCGTGGTTTAAATAACTACATGGACAGCGAAAATATCCTGAAAAAGGAAAAAGTTGCAGTCTCGGGGGATGATGCGCGTGAAGGTTTAACCGCGATCGTCTCGGTGAAAGTGCCTGATCCAAAATTCTCTTCGCAGACCAAAGAAAAACTGGTGTCGAGTGAAGTAAAAACTGCGGTTGAGCAGGCCATGAACAAGGCATTTTCTGAATATCTTTTAGAAAATCCACAAGCAGCGAAATCGATTGCCGGCAAAATTATTGATGCCGCACGTGCCCGTGATGCAGCGCGTAAAGCCCGTGAAATGACCCGTCGCAAGAGCGCACTGGATATTGCCGGTCTTCCAGGTAAATTGGCCGATTGTCAGGAAAAAGATCCAGCCTTGTCTGAACTGTATCTGGTCGAGGGTGACTCTGCGGGTGGATCTGCGAAGCAAGGCCGTAACCGTAAAATGCAGGCGATTTTGCCGCTGAAAGGTAAGATTCTGAACGTAGAGCGTGCGCGTTTCGACCGGATGATTTCCTCTGCGGAAGTCGGCACACTGATTACTGCACTTGGCTGTGGTATTGGTCGTGAAGAATATAACCCGGACAAATTGCGTTACCATAAAATCATTATCATGACCGATGCTGACGTCGATGGTTCGCACATTCGTACGCTGCTGTTGACCTTCTTCTTCCGTCAGATGCCTGAACTGGTCGAGCGTGGTCATATCTATATCGCCCAGCCACCACTCTACAAGCTGAAAAAAGGCAAGCAGGAACAGTACATCAAAGATAACGATGCACTGGAAACTTACCTGATTTCCAATGCCATTGACGAGCTAGAACTGCATATCAGTGCTGAAGCACCTGCGATTCGTGGTGAAGCACTGGCAAGGGTGATTGCCGATTATCAAACCTCACAGAAGAGCTTGGCCCGTTTAACCCAGCGTTATCCGGCGAGCTTGCTCGATGCTTTGCTGTCGCTGGACGCCTTTAAACTCGATCAGCTTGAAGATAAAAGTTATGTCGAAACTTGGGGTGAAAACCTGCGTGCAGCGATTGAAGCCATTCAGCCGACGCTACGTCCAGAATTAACGCTGGAATCTTTCGAGAAAGAACTGGCAGATGGCCAGAAAACTCAAAGCTGGTTACCAAGAATCACCATCTATGTGCATAACCTGCCACATAGTTATCTATTAGACTCTGTGCTTTTAGGTTCAAGTGAATATGCACGTTTATTAAAGAATTCGAAGAGCTGGTTCAGCCTGCTTGAAGAGGGTGCTTATTTGCAAAAAGGTGATCGTAAGATTAACGTGAACAATTTTCATCAGGTTTGGCAGCATATTCTGTCTGACTCGCGTCGCGGCATGATGATCCAGCGTTATAAAGGTCTGGGTGAGATGAATGCGGAACAGTTGTGGGAAACCACCATGGATCCGGATAATCGTAACATGCTGCAAGTGACAGTCACCGATGCGATTGAAGCAGACCGCATGTTCTCTTGTCTGATGGGCGATGATGTGGAACCACGTCGTGCCTTCATTGAAGAAAATGCCTTGAATGCAGACATTGATACCTGATTAAGATGATTTTAAAAAGCGCCTTTCGAGGCGCTTTTTTGATGCAAAATTTATGCGAATATCATCTGAATTTTTTTGGAGGAATTCCAATCTAGAGCGTGCTTTTCTGCCAAATGATCAGTTAATTTTAGCTATAAAAAAGTCGAATTAAGCGGTGGCTAATCGACCTAAAAAGAATTATCCATAAGTAAGCAACATAAAGACAAGTATGAGATCTGGATGAATGCAATTTATCATGGTGGGGAAGTAATTGTGCCACTATAAATATGAAGATTTTAGCAGGGT
This sequence comes from Acinetobacter sp. YH12151, assembly GCF_013418355.1. Classification (NCBI taxonomy): domain Bacteria; kingdom Pseudomonadati; phylum Pseudomonadota; class Gammaproteobacteria; order Moraxellales; family Moraxellaceae; genus Acinetobacter; species Acinetobacter sp. YH12151. The sequence continues at coordinate 33,077 of NZ_VPCG01000029.1, forward strand.
TTAAAGGATAACTATCGATACTAGGATCAATTGTACATGTGCTAAAAAATAGCGTGTAGAAGCCATTGAAGCCAAAGTTGGTGTATGAAAAATACCCGTAGCGAAGGCCAAATTGAAGAGTGGAGAGCAATAGAGCTGGAAAATAATAAATACAAAATGATAAAGCTGGTTTTTTTAAATTCTATTATTTGAATGGCTTATTAAAATATCCTGCCGTATCTCAAATAATATGTGAATAGGATTATTTTAAGGTCTGCTCTAAATATGATCAAATATGTGGATAACTACAAAGTTATCCCTAATTAATTATGTGAATAAGATTGTATTTATCCACAAACCAACTCCCTCTCTAGTTAATTTCTGGTTTTAAATTTAAAAATATTTGGCTTGTGGGTAAGTGCTTTTGAATTTAAAATGGCGTTTTGAATTTAAAGTGCTATTTAGAGTTATATTTCCTCTGTTATATAACCCTGCAAAATCAATAGCTACTCGTCAGCATGATTGAGCAGCTATTTTTATCGAAAACTACAAATACTTTTAAAATTAATTACTTATATATCTATTGTAGTTTTATTTAATAATGAGCGTGAAACATATTTTGATTGAAAAATAGAGGGTGTAGTTAAACTACATAATTAATTTAACAATCAAGTGAATTTTCATTTTTTAATTTAAAATCATCGTGTTATTACTTTCCTTTCTTAACTCTTTAGATTTGTATCTGCTGGTTAAGGTCTAAATTTCATTTTGACAATCATGCTATGCATGATGTTTAGAAAAAACAGAAAAGGACATCAAAGTTTTGTGAATTGAAAATAGAAAAAATACAATTCATCAAATGCTGTAAAAAAAGCGCCTGACGGCGCTTTTTGCTATCCAAGCTATTTAGGGTGTCAGGATAATCTTGCGGCAGTCTTCTTCACGTTTATCGAAAATGCGATAACCTTCAGCAGCATCTTCCAGTTTCATGCGATGGGTAATAATCAGGTCTGGCGAAAGGTCACCATTTTCAATATGTTCCAGTAATTGTGGCAGGAACTTGTGCACATGGGTTTGTCCCATTTTAAAGGTCAGGCCTTTATCGAAGGCATCACCAAACAGGAAACCGTGAATTGGACCGGCATAAACCCCCGGCACACTGACCACACCGCCACGGCGCACCGCCGCAATACATTGTCTTAGCGCAGAACCACTCGAACCTTCCAGTTTTAGATTGGTCATTACCGTTTCCAACATACTCCCTTTGGCCTCAAAACCCACCGCATCAATCACCGCATCGACACCACGATAACCTGCCGTATTTTGAATGATGAATTCGGCTGCATCCACGTCATCAAAATTGACCAGAATCGCCCCATAAGTTTGATGAGCAAAACGCAAGCGATAAGGATGGTGATCGACCATAAAGATCTGTTCGGCACCAAGCATGCGTGCGCAGGCCGCAGCCAGCAGACCGACCGGCCCAGCTCCATAAATGGCGACACTGGAACCTCGGCCAATCTGGGCATTGGTCACAGCTTGCCAGGCTGTGGGTAAAATATCGGTCAGAAACAATACTTTTTCATCAGGCAGGGAACCGGGAACCTTAAACGGTCCGACATTGCCTTTGGGAATCCGCACATATTCGGCCTGACCGCCTGGTACACCGCCATACAGATGGCTATAACCAAACAGGGCGGCACCTGGTGGAATCTGTTTTTTATTGATAATCGCACCACGTCCGCTATTGGTATTTTCACAGGCAGCCATCAGCTCGTGTTCACAGAAAAAACAGTGGCCACATGCAATCACAAAGGGAATAATCACCCGATCGCCTTTTTTTACTGAAGTGACTTCAGGACCGACTTCTTCGACCACCCCCATAAATTCATGACCGAAAATATCACCCTGTTCGGTTGCGGGAATTTTCCCACGATAAAGATGCAGGTCTGAGCCACAGATAGCAGTAGCCGTTACTCTGAGAATGACATCATCTGCTTCCTGAATGACTGGATCAGGAACAGATTCAACTCGTACATCGCGAGTACCGTGATAAGTAAGAGCACGCATGCGGATTTCCTCTCTCTAGTTCAACATTAAACAGACTCGAATCAAGGCTGCCGAAAATTAAAAAACACTTGTATTAGAGCCTTAGGATGCAAGCTGACGCTGTAAATTAATGTATGAAAAAAGCCACTTCACTGTTTAAAAAATAAACTTATATGGCACTTGCGTAATTCACGACAAAATGTGTCGAGTTTTGAAGAAGAGATGCAGTACTCAAGAATAGCGAGCAACTACCCGAAGATGAAAAGCAGGAGGAAAATATTAAAAATGGGTGGTTTTAATAAAAAAAAGAGATGAATAACGCTTGTTACTCATCTCTCAGATAATGGAGGGTGTTGAAATAGCGTTAGAAGGACTGCTCCAGACTTTCCAGTTCCATCATCAGTTCTAGCATTTGCTCTTCGGCTGTTTCCAGTTTGGCTTTCAGCTCGGTTTGCTCATTCATCAGTTTGAGCAAATCATTTTTACGTGAGGCTTCATATAAAGCACTGTCACCCAGTAAAGTTTCAATTTCAGCCAGACGCGGCGTAACCTTTGCAATCTGTGCTTCGCATTTTTCGATATTTTTACGAATCGGGCGGCTCAGTTCCCGCTGGCGTGCCGCTTCCTTACGCTGTGCTTCTTTGTCCAGTTTGGAAATGGTTGCTTTGACTTCGACCTGAGATTTCACCGGCTCGGCTGGCTTCTGCCCGTTTTTGATCATCTCAATGCGGGCCTGACGTAACCAGTCGGCATAAGCGGTCAGATCACCGTCAAATTCACGGCATTGACCATTATGTACCAGCAGCAATTCATCACAGACACTGGCAATCAGCTGGCGTTCATGCGATACCAGCACCACAGCACCTTCAAAATCCTGCAAGGCCATGGTCAATGCATGACGCATATCCAGATCTAAATGGTTGGTCGGTTCATCCAGAATCAACACGTTTGGACGCTGCCAGACAATCAATGCCAGAGCCAGACGGGCACGTTCACCGCCTGAGAAACTTTCACTTGGCGTATCCATGCGTTCGCCGCTAAAACCAAAACTGCCCAGGAAAGAACGTAAGCTGGCTTCACTGATTTTTTTATCGGCAATACGGGCCAGCTGTAACATCGGGCTGGCATTGCCATCCAGTGCATCCATTTGGTGTTGGGCAAAGTAGCCAATATTGAGCAGTTCCGAGTCTTTGCGCAGACCCTGAAGCAATTTTAAATCACCGACCAGCGATTTAATTAGGGTAGATTTACCGGCACCATTCATCCCGAGCAAACCAATCCGGCTGCTTGGCGTGATCTGTAAATTGACATTGGTGACAATCAGCTTGTCACCATAACCAATATCGGCATGTTCCAGTTGCAATAAAGGCGAACTCATTTTGGTCGGTTCACGGAAACTGAAGGTAAATGGTGTATCAACATGGGCAGCAGACAGTTCCTGCATACGCTCCAGCTGTTTGATCCGGCTCTGTGCCTGCTTGGCTTTGGTGGCTTGCGCTTTAAAACGGTCAATATATTTTTGCAGATGCGCGCGGGTTTCCAGCTGCTTTTCATAAGCCTGTTGCTGCTGCGCCAGACGTTCACTGCGGGTGCGCTCGAAGGTCGAGTAGTTACCGGTATATAAAATCAGTTCCTGATTTTCAATATGTAAAATATGATCGGTAATCGCATCGAGGAAATCCCGGTCATGCGAAATCAGCACCAGCGTACCTTCATAGGCTTTCAGCCAGTCTTCGAGCCAGAGAATGGCATCCAGGTCTAAATGGTTGGTCGGTTCATCAAGAAGGAGTAAATCGGAACGGCTCATCAGGGTACGCGCCAGATTCAGGCGCATGCGCCAGCCACCAGAAAAACTTGAAACATCCAGTTGGGATTGATGTTCAAAAAAGCCCAGACCGGCCATCAGTTGCGAAGCTTTGGCCGGCGCAGAATAACCTGAAATTTCATCAAAACGGCCATATAAATGGGCCAGTTCTGCATCATCCAGCTGATCTGGCTGCTCCAGTTTCTGTTGAATATCCCAGTATTCTTCATCGCCGGACAAGACGAAATCAATGGCTTTCATATTCAGCGCTTTGATTTCCTGCGCCATATGCGCCACGGTCCATACCGCAGGACGGGTCAACGAACCGGTGTCTGACTCCATGCCACCGAGCAAGGCTGAAAACAGGGTCGATTTCCCGGCACCATTGACACCGGTTAGGCCAATTTTCCATCCTGGGTGTAACTGCATCGACGCTTTTTGAAATAAAACACGTCCACCGCGACGTATAGATAACTGGTCTAACTGAATCATTGAGAAATCAAAGCTAAGAAATAAGATGCGTCTATTCTATAGTCAAACTACTTTATTATCCATACAGGATTCGAAAAAAACTCGAAATAATTCATCGACTGAGTCGATCAACCATTCTTTACGCTTACGTTTAACCCATGCCCACATCTGTTCTATAGGATTTA
>NZ_VPCG01000030.1:0-36859 GCF_013418355.1 Acinetobacter sp. YH12151
AAAATGTATATCGTTGGCAGAAGAAATTATTTAGACCAGTTATCAAAAACTTCATTGATGACTTTATTCTCGATAAAAATCATCTGCTACCACAGAGAATCTATAAATAATAGTGCGTAAGTCCTAATTCATTTGAATAATGGCCTAACACCTAGCATACGTCTATTTTTTAGACAGTGCAAACTCCTGCACTATTTCGATGATGGCATCCTTGACTCGATTTTATGGGGATTTAAAGTAAGCACGGCGATTCTAGCAAAGCTTGCTGTAAATTTGAGCACCCGCTCCTGAGAAGCGTTGATTTTAGAAAATCAGATAAACAAAACCGACAGATCAGCAACATAAGTTATCTTCACCTACTGGTTTTTAAGAAAATCCTCTCAAAAAACTACAAGATTGTTATTTTGTTTCAACCTGCATTTCTCTTCCAATGAAGCCTTCCTGTAAATGTTCGAGAAAATGAATAACATGGTGATTCGTGAAGGGAAGATTCAGGATATACCTCAAATTATTCAGGTGATTCATGACAGTATTCAATCTTGTGTTTTAGATCATCAACGTGAGGACAGTCGCATCCAAAGCTGGCTGGAAAAATTTGATCACGCCAGCCTGATTGTCGATATGCTTTATAACGATTGTTGGGTTTGCCTTGTGCACGACAAAGTAGTCGGGTTTTTATTGGTCAGTGATACTGGAGAAATCCGGATGCATTATGTCGCCCCACATTGCCAGAGGCTTGGATTTGGCACCAAATTATTTAATCAAATGCATGCAGCATTAGTAGAGAAAAAAATCTATCAGATTGCAGTCAAGTCGACTCAAACAGCCCTCAGCTATTATCAGCGATGTGGATTTGATTCCAGCCCTGCACATTCACAAGATGATGGATCATATCTGTATAAATACGTTTTTTAATCCGCGCCCTGCTCAAAGTTTAATTGATCACGCCCGGTGTGTTTGGCCAGATACAGCTGCACATCTGCAGCTTTCATCAAGGCATGAATATCGGCATATTGATGTTGTGGGCTTATCCAAGCCGCGCCCACACTGACCGTGATCCAGGCTTTGCCATCCGGCCGGTTTAGATGTTCAAATTGTTGTTCCCGAATCTGCTGAATGACACGTTCCAGATATTGCAGGGCAACCTGAATCGGTATATCACCAAGCAGAATGGCAAATTCCTCCCCGCCATAACGCGCCAGATAACCCGATTGAGGCAAGCTGGCCTGAATCACCTTAACCAGGTTTTGTAGAATCTCATCACCCTTTAAATGGCCATAATGATCATTATAATTTTTAAAATAATCAACATCCAGCATGGCAAAAAGCAGTGTGGCATGTGAATGTTGCTGGCTTTGCAAAAACTTCTGCTGGATTTCACTATTTAAAGCACGCCGGTTAAAAGCACCGGTCAGCGCATCAATCTTCATCTGATGTTCCAGTTTGGCATTTAGTTGATGCAGTTGCTGGGTACGCTCTTTGACTTTTTGATCAAGCGAACTGTTGAGCTCGATGAGGTTAAAATTTAGCTGTTCTGTCTGATAAGTTTGATGCGCATAGTGTCTAGACTGCTGAAACATAATCAACAAGGCATATAAACTGGTGGAAATGAAAGACAAATGTGTGGTTTGAATAACATTAATCAGCAAGAGATAGTCATTTAAAAATGTCAGACACAAGAAAATAATGGCAAACAGATTCAGGCGTGAATACGGTTGCTTATCACGTAGGGTCTGATAAAACCCGTACATGAAATTCCCAATAATCACCAGACCATAAATCGCACTATAGAGCGCAAGACGTTCAAATAACTCGGGGGTAGAAAATAGCGTCACACTGATATTCAAAATCAATAAGACGATCGCAATATAATAAATCAGCGGTTTTAAATAGCGCTGATTAAACAGATGCATATAACTGAGGAAAAACAATACCGCCAGAAACGTAAACAGATACTCTAAACGTGTTCCCCATAACCAGTCGATATTGGTAAATACCGAATAGGCATAGGGCGCTGAAAACATATTATGCAGGGCCAGAAAGATAATAAAACAGCCAAACACAAAAATGCTTTTGCTATTACGCTCTTTCGATCCTCGAAATATTGAAAACAGGATATTGAAAACACCCACCCCGAGTACTGCGCCACAGGCCATGGCAATACTCATCATCAACTGCTGGAATTGACGATTGACTGTACCTGCGACCCCAATCTGCATTGGGCGTTCCAGCCCTCCATGCAAATGAGTGTAATTCGAGGCCTGAATGCTTAAGGTAATGTATTCACTGTCTGCAACGAAATAGCCAATCCGGGGGGCTTTTTCAGTGATCTGCTGTTCAGGTGTTTTACTGATTTGCCCAAGCCGGACAATAAACTCGCCATTTACATAGACCCGATAAGCGCCATATTGAGCAGGAATCCGAATGGCAATCCGGCGTCCGATAAATTCTTTAGGAATTTTATAATGGCTAATAAATGTGCCATAACCAATATTTGAGTTGGTCAGTATTTTAAAAGAAGCCGGCAATTCCACTGTTTTTGATAACAGTACGGAACTTGGCTGGACAATAAACTGGCTCGGATAAAATAACCATTTCCCCTGCAAAGGGCTGCTGCTGTGTTCGCTAAAATGAATTTCAGAGATATGATCACGGAACTGCTGCTGCACCCCGGGGGATGTGGCAGCGATCTGGGCAGATACTGAAGTGCTCATCAAGATGCCCCAGCTTATGGCCCAAACCCACATTACAAAATAGACATTCCTTATCACGTTTTGCAAAGACAGTAGTTTCCTGAAAAAGAGCTTTATTCTTCTTATAATCTACTTGGAATATCAGGGAGTTCAAATATTTTTTTGTAGTTTATCGGAAGAAGCCCCCAATACTGAGACTTCTCCCGATCAGCATTCACTCATGATACTGAATGAATCTTATTTCAATGAATTAATCACGTGTTTTTACATCAAACAGTTCAATTTCAAAAATCAGGTCTGAATTGGCTGGAATCACTTTGCCCATTTTACGTTCGCCATAGGCCAAATGTGCCGGCACCAGCAGTTTACGTTTACCGCCCACTTTCATGCCCAAAATGCCCTGATCCCAACCTTTGATCACACGGCCTGTTCCGATCACGGTTTCAAAATAATTACCGCGATCAATCGATGAATCAAACTTGGTTCCATCTTCTAGCCAGCCGGTATAGTGTGTGGTAATCAGCGCGCCTTTTACCGCCTCTTTCCCTTCGCCTACTTTTAAATCAATAATTTCAAGTTCGTTAATCATACTTATTTACCTGAGATTGGCATAAATTCAAAAATCAGTATAAACCGGATTGATTGATTTTTTTAGGCTTTAGTCCTTGATGGATTAAAAGCTGAGTTCCTGAATATTCTGATCATTGAGTAAATGCAGGGTGAGTTTTTGATGGTTTTTGGCCGATCCCATCAGCACCCATCTTCCGCTAATCTGCTGCTCAACCTTGCGCTGTGAAGAATGCATGACTTTTAGCTTATATTGTTTGAAAAGCGATTCATAATGGTTGAGCTCATGTTTCTCAAAAGGACAGACAATTTCGTAATTACGTTCCTGATTCAGCGACTCGATCCCGCGCTGTACATACATCAGTAGAACCAGCACCACCATGACCATTAAAGTGGCCCAGATACTCAGGATTTCATAACCCGCACCGGCTGCCATGCCCAGTGCTGCAGTCATCCAGATGGTGGTGGCCGTGGTAATTCCTGAAATACGGTTCTCATCTTTGAGAATGACCCCTGCCCCTAAAAAGCCTAGCCCCGTCAGGACATTGGCCGCCAGCCGGTCAGGATTTTCCACACCTATTTTCAGGGAAATGATAGTAAACAGACAGGAGCTGAGACTGACCATGATCATGGTACGCAGTCCGGCAGATTTACTGTGATATTCACGTTCTGCACCAATAATGGCCCCGATCGCGACGGCCAGCAGTAAATCATAAAGTTCATGGTACATGACACAACCCTGAGTATTTTTATTCCTCAGGTATACGCAATTTAAGCGACAGGATACAAGTCCAGACGTGCATCCTTATGCGTCCTTATTGTAACTGTTCCCACTCGACCAGCACCTGCCCCTGATCGCCAATCAGAGTCCATTCACCATCCATCACATTGAGCTGTAACTGCATGGTGCGTGCACATAATTGTGGCAATGCATCGGTGGTTGTAGTCGATAATTTCCACACCTCCACATTCTTTAACGTCTTTAATTTGCTGCTGCGCTTATACCATTCATCTACCGCAGAACCATAGGTCACCACAGCCACTTGCTTACAACGCGCACTGGCTTTTTTGACTTTATCTTCATCCGGGCTACCGACTTCAATCCATTTCACCAATTGACCAGTGAGGTCTTTTTCCCACAAGGCCGGCTCATCGGTTTCAAACAGATCCTTGGTAAATTCCAGCGTTTCATCGGCATAACGCGCATACGCCAGAATACGCACCATCAGGCGTTCAATGGTTTCTGAAGGATGCAGCGCCATCGTCAACTGATAATCTGCATAACGGTGCGTATCCATATCTGCAATATTCAAATCAACCTTATAAATCGTCGCTTTTAACGCCATAACACAATCCTCAAATTTGGCGCCTAGCATATAAGATTTAGCAGTATTTTGCTGAACAGATTTAGGTCAATAACTCATTCAGTGCACTGGAAACAGTACTATTATTTTTCCGGATCAATACGGCATTGCATCAACGTGCTTTCAAACTCCAGCCAATCGCGTGACTGTTGATAAATCACTTCGATCCGGTTATCAATACCTGCCTCGACCGACTGATAATTAAACTGTTCCGGATTAAAATTAAAGCTTTTCCAGCCCTGATCGGTATTAAAAATTCCTTTGATTCTGAGCCAGTCTTTTTGTTCACACAGCAAGTCGAGCAAATCATAAAAATGAAATTGCCAGCGTTTTGGCAACTTCCAGCCCGCAACCTGATAGCCCTGCGCGCTTTCCACATAATGATAAGGCAGCTGCTGAATCAGCACGGGTACCTCTGGGGAAGGATTGATCTGTTGCTGTTTTAATAAAGGCTGGAGCTGACGTACAGAACCTTGATAATCCTGTTTAATCTGCTCAATACTCAGCTGTCCCTGCTCTGTGCACAACCACTGCTGGGCATAGACTTGATATTCCGCCTGAAGCTGCGTAAGCGCAGCATGATCTTCGGCTGTCATTAAATCTGTATGTGAAATCACCACAATCTGCGCGGCCTTAAGCTGATCTGCATACAGATTTTGCTGTGACCAATCCTGATCATGCAAACGTGAACCATCGACCACCGTGACCAAAGCCTGCATGTTTAAATGACTGTGCCAATGCGGTTCCGTCAACTGTTCTAACAATTGTGCAGGATGTCCCAGCCCGGTCGGCTCGATAAACAGCCGATCCGGTTTCACTTCGGACAGTAAACGTGACAAGGCAATCTGCATCGGCAACTGACTACTACAACATAGGCAGCCACCCAGTAATTCCTTTACCGCATAGCCTGAATCTTGTGGTAATAACTGCTGATCCACCCCGATCTGACCGAACTCATTCATCAGTACGGCCCAGATTTCCTGTTCAGGTTTCTGCTGTAATAAATGCTTAAGCAGTGTGGTTTTACCCGCCCCCAAAAATCCAGAAATGATATGGACAGGAATCGGCTGTGCTGCGGACAGAATTTTCAAAATTGGTTCTCAAGAAATTAAATAGACAAGATCATGCCCTGTATTATAGGACACAGCATGGTTGTAGAGACATTTTCTTGCTCAATGGCGACTTGAAACCATCAGTTTATAAGTTAAGCGAATTATCCCAAATAGAGAATCCTGATGTTTATTCATATTTAAAATTCAGCTTTTTGAAACATTCATATACATTTTCATTAAATAGAACACTGCATAATTAACAGTAATTAAACAACTTTCTGCATTGTGTATATGCTGAGTTATTCACTCCGTGTCGCTTTTGTTAATTGATTTGCTCATCAAAATTTCAGTGCTTAGGATGAACTCCTGTCGAATTGATGTGATGGTCAGCTCGGCAAATTACATGACATAAATAAAGGATGCCAAAAATGAAATATGCACAAATCTTACTTGCAACAACGCTTACTGCTGCTGCAGCCACCAGCTTTGCCGCGACTGAAACAACAAACGCAAATACAAACACTGAAGAAAAAGTGATTGTCAGTACCCAGGAATTGCCTGAGTCAAATGCTCCGGTTGCTGGCGCAAATGCAGAACAACCAGCTGCATCTGAAGCTGCTGCAGAAAGCGCAACACCTGCACAACCTGCAGCACGTTAAGTGATTTAACGACGGGTTAAATGATCAAAGAAAATATCAGGGCAGTATTTCTCCAGTAGGCTTAGCCTGTACTGCCTCATATTGATCGATGCTGAATCATGCTTTGCGCGGGTTCAGCATTTTTGTTGACTAGATTTAAATGCCCATCATAGTTAAAACTGATCACAGGATTGAGAATGACTATTGAATTATTTTAACTTTATCATTTAAATTCAATAATTTAATTAATAAAAATCTATTTAAAATTAATATTATTGATATAGCTCAACTACTATCGCCTAACTTGTTTACAACTCAGAACTGTCCCTTAATAGATTGAAATGCAAGTCGATTGAATGGACATTCACTATGAGCAATACCAATTACAGCACTGATGTAGCAATCCTCGGCGCTGGGCCTGTAGGCTTAACCATTGCCAACTATCTGAGCAAGCAAGGCGTGAGCGTCACGATGGTCGAGCAACTGGATAGTTTGATTGATTATCCACGTGCCATTGGGATCGATGATGAATCTTTGCGTACCATTCAATCCTTAGGTTTGGTCGATCAAGTCTTGCCCCATACCACGCCCAATCATGCCATGCGCTTTTTAACACCTAAGGGTCGCTGTTTTGCAGATATTCAGCCTTTAACCCGCGAATTCGGATTTTCACGCCGTAATGCCTTTATTCAGCCACAAGTCGATCAGGTTCTGCTTCAGGGCTTAAAACAATATAAAAATACGCAGGTGCTGTTCTCACGTCAATTGACCCAGTTTAGTCAGGATGCCGAGGGTGTAACGCTTAACCTGCAAAACGAACAAGGGGATACAGAAACAGTCCGTGCCCAGTACCTGATTGCCTGTGATGGCGGTAACTCTTATGTACGCCGCAATCTGGGCATTGCTTTTGAGGGTGAAACTGCGCCGAATCAATGGATCGTGATCGATCTTGAAAATGATCCGCTTGCGACACCGCATATTTACCTGTGTTGTGATCCGGTACGTCCTTATGTATCCGCCGCATTGCCCCATGGAATTCGCCGTTTTGAATTTATGGTTATGCCGGGTGAAACTCAGGAAGAACTCAGCAAACCGGAAAATATTGCCAAATTACTGGCCAAAGTGCTTCCAAGTACCGATGGCATCGAAGTGATCCGTCAACGTGTTTATACGCATAATGCCCGTATTGCGGACAAGTTCCGGGTAGACCGCATTTTACTGGCAGGTGATGCTGCGCACATTATGCCCGTCTGGCAAGGTCAGGGTTATAACAGCGGGATGCGGGATGCCTTTAACCTGGCCTGGAAAGTCGCACTGGTGGTTCAAGGCAAAACCGGCCCAGAACTTTTAGATTCGTATCAGATTGAACGTAAAGACCATGCCAAAGCCATGATTGATCTGTCCGTGATGGCCGGTCATGTATTGGCACCACCGAAAAAGTGGCAAGGTTTTGTCCGTGACGGTATCGCCTATGCCCTGAACTATATCAAGCCGATCAAACAGTACCTGCTGGAAATGCGCTTTAAACCGATGCCGAAATATCATGATGGTGTGCTTTTGAGCAACGGCGCCAAAAACTCTCCAATTGGCAAAATGTTCATTCAACCTCAAGCTCAGCTGGCTTCGGGTGAAACAGTGTTACTGGATGAAGTCATCGGCAATGATTTTGCCATTATTGCCTGGGGTGTCGATCCAAAATGGGGCCTGAGTCCAGAGACACTGCAACAGTGGAAAACACTCGGTGTGAAATTTATTCAGGTCATTCCGGCAGTGCAGTTACAAAATACCCAGCGCCAACAGTTTGAAGATGTCATCACCATTGGTGATAGCGGCACAGAAATTCGCTCCTGGTTTGGCAATACTTCCGATTCAGTGGTGATCTTGCGTCCTGACCGTTTTGTGGCCGCACTGGCCATTCCACAATCACTGGAAAACACCAGTCAGCAACTGTTTAAAAAGCTGTACCTAAAATAATTTTAAGGTCATTTTTTACCACGCTTCGGCGTGGTTTTTTATTGTGATGAGATATCCAGATCAAGTGATACAGAACGATGAACTAAACTCGGTAGTCTTGAAACCACGGCATGTCTTTCAGGGAATCACGAGAGGCCATCTGCTGCAAATAGGGTCTTAACTCGTCAAATGGCGGTAAAATTTTCGCAGAGATCGCAAAGATCAAACAATAGGCAGCATATAAGTCTGCTGCGGAAAATTCTTCACCCAGCAAATAGGGATTGGCCTGGCTTATGCCCTGTTTCAGAAAATCAAATACTGCTGTTTCATTGCCGAAACTTAAACTTCTGCGGTTTTTTTCAATATTTTCTGGCGAAACCTGCAAATTTTTTAGATCGATATATTCGGTGAAGGGCCCATGACAGAAAAATATCCATTTTAAATATGCCCCACGCTTGGGTTCATCCAAAGCAGGTGCCAAGCCTTTATCAGAATACTTATCTGCCAGATAGATAAAAATGGCGGCCATTTCTGAAATGACAATCTCCTGATCGACCAGACAGGGAACTTTTCCTATCGGATTAATCTGTAAATATTCAGCTTGATGCATATATTCATAGGACACTTCCACCTGCTCAATCTGGTCTTCAATCTGCAATTCTTTCAATAAGGGCAACAGGGTCAGGCCCCGTGATTGTGGATTGTTATAGAGCTTCATCATATTGCTTTAACCATTTTTTATTTTTAGAGCTTCAGTATAAAACGGTTTTCTGTGTCAATTTACACAGATGTGCTACAGATCATTTCTGTCGCACAGCTTTTAAAATATAGGCAAACCAAAGATGTAAATCTTAAAAAAGATCGACACAAAACTTTTCTTTTAAGACTTTTAAAATCAGATCAATCACCACATGTTTTTGGTCTTTACGATAATTGGCATATAGCCCAATCATGGGCAAAGGTTCAAGGGTCTTTTTCACCACGATATTATCGCCGAGTAATGGAATCACATAGGCCGGCACCAGACTCCAGCCCACGCCCATCCCGACCAGATTGACATTGAGCAGGATATTGGTCGAATGCTGCACCACATTGACCTTCAATTTGGACTGTTTAAAAAAGTCTTGAATAATTCGATGCAATTGTGGTGAAGCCTGTTCATCACTAATGACAAAATCCTGATTTTCAAAGCTCTTAATACTGACATGTGGCAGGGTCGCAACCGGAGAATCTTTAGGCACAATCAGGGTTAAAGGTTCATCAAAAATCCGGATCGAATCAAACTCGCTCGACTGTCCCGGATAGCGGGTAAAAGCAATATCGATCTGGCCTTTTCTTAAAGCACTAAACTGCTCAGCGTCGGTCAAACTATGAAATAGTGCTTTCAGTTCAGGAAAATGTGCGCGGATATTGGGCATGATATAGGGAAAGACTTTCATTTCCGCAACCGGTACAAATCCGATATTCAGCTGATCCTGATGTGCATTGGCAATCTGTCTGGCAGCGTGGATCGCACGTTCTGCATGTTCCAGACTGAGCAAAGCTTCTTTTAAAAAAACCTGTCCGGCCTCGGTCAGGTTGACCTTACGGTTATTTCGCTCCAGTAACTGTACGCCTACCTCACGCTCCAGATCCTTGATTTGCTGACTTAAGGAAGGCTGTACAGTATTCAATTTTTCCGCAGCCCGGGTAAAATTCAGTTCCTCGGCCACAGTGACAAAATAACGTAAATGTCTTAATTCCATTTTATGCTTCCTGATTTTCCGGTGCGTGTATTGGTCTTTTGGCCACATACTGACGATAAACCAAGATCGTCACAATGACGAGTGCAGCACTCGACACATACATCGCTTCAAAGCCCCAATAGGCAATCAATAGGCCCATCACCACGGAGCCTACCGCCAAACCCAGATCAAACAGGGTAAAGAAGGTTGAAATCGCATGTCCCATACGCTGCTTATCGACAGATTGAATTGCGAGTGTCTGCAGACATGGAAATAATGAACCATAACCGATCCCAACAAAGACCGCTGATAACCAGAGCGTCCATTGATTGGATATCAGACTCACCATGACTAGGCCAATCGCAAAGAAAATAAAGGAAGGATAAATGACAGCACTTGGCCCCTTACGATCATAGATTTTCCCGACCCACGGCCGTACCAACAGCATCGAAGCCGCAAATACAATAAAAAATACGCTGGTATAAGCCAAAAGCTGCTTGCTTTCACTAAATGCCGTGATAAAACTCATGATGCCCGAATAAGCAAACGCCGTCAGCAACGCCACACAGCTTACCGCCAGGACTTTCACTTCCAATATATCTTGTAGACTCAATTTGGTTTTTTCTGTACCGATCCGCCTTGATTTTGGCAGTTCGGTAATTTTCAGCATCCAGCAGAAAATCAGTCCCAGAGAAATAATAACAGCCAGAATCCCAAATAAGCTTTTAAAGCTGGTGAATTGAATGACGGTCAAGGCCAGCAATGGACCAAATACCACCCCCAGATTGGTCGACATGACAAAATAGCCCATGCCCTCGCCTTTACGCTGTTCTGGAATAAATTCATTGGCCACCGGAACCGCCACCGTGGTCAAAATACTGAACCAAATGCCATGTAGAAATCGCACCAGCAACAGTGACCACAAGCTATCAATGAGCAAATAGCCAAAGGCAAACAGCGCAAAAATCACGCCTGCACCGCGCATCGAGATTTTCTTGCCCAGTTTTTCGATGATCATGCCGGAAAAAGGCCGAACTGCAATTGATGATGCCAGAAACAAGGTCAGTGCCAGACCCGCTTCTTTGACTGAGCCCCCCAAATCTTTCATGATGTAAATCGGCAAGATGGTCAGTAAGGCAAAATAATAAACAAACAGAAAAAAGTTATTGCATAAGCACAAGATAAATGAGCGATTCCATAAACGCTCGGGGCTGAGAGACATAAAAACCAACTTTAAGAAAAATAGACCAGGCTCAGGCTTGAATTACAACAGGATGCAGCACTAACCCAACCAGCGCCCGGATGTAATTTTCATCCGGCATACGATTGAAAAAAATAATCTGGTAATGGATCGGGCCGTACAAACTGTCCAGCATTAAATCAAAAGGATAATCCGCGCGAATCTCGCCACGCTCAATCGCTTGCTGAATCAGTTGATGAGTCTGCTGTCGACGCGGCAATAAATATTGCTGAAAGAATTCACCGGCCAGTTCACGATGATTGGCGATTACCACCAGTAAAGCCCGACCAATCGGATGGTTGAGCGCCTGAGACAACAAGCTTAGCTGTCGAATCAGATTACTTTTCAGGTCATTTGCAGGATCAGGCTCAAAGACTGAGACCGTATGCTGTTTGAAGGTATCTAGCACCAGCTCCGATTTATGCTTCCACCAGCGATAAATCGTAGATTTTCCCACCCCAGCTCGTGCTGCAACAGCCTCAATAGTCAGTTGATGATACTCTCCCTCTGCCAATGCATCGGCAACCGCTTGCAAAATACATTGCTGTCGTCGTGAGCTTTTTTCGTCATGATTCATAAAGTCTACTTATCTTCAAACACAATCGATACGATACGTATCGTTTTATATTAGAGCAAAAAACGATAAAGCTCCAGACATAAACTGAAATTAAGGCAAAAAAGACTCTCTTATAAAGTCATGCTGATCAGTTAAAGAATTTAAAAATAGACGCTTTAACTGCTTAGTCATTCATGATGGAGTCTTAAGGTTTTAAATCAAATATTTTCAATATCATTTGTTACTTTGATTTCATTCAAATGAGCAGCGGAACTTCGCAAGGAAGGCATCTTGCAGTCATATTCCTCACCGCAAAACTCGTCAGCCACCCTCGACTCGTAAATTTGTCATGGAGACCATCATTTTTTAAATCTTGCGGTGCAATACACCCCATGCCTCAAACAGTTGCGGATGACTTTTCCACCTATCACATATAATCCTCAATTTAAAAAAGAAAATGCCAGTCAATTGGTTAACTGACTGGCATTACTCTTATGAAGATGTTTTTAAATCACCGCTTAACTCTGTGCAGTCTTTTTATAAATACTGCATGAAGGATGATGATTCTCTTGCAAACGCGCGACTTTACGCTGTTCGGCTGCTTCAAAACGGCAACGTTTCCAGTCATTGTCCAGGTTCAAAGCCGGAATCTGTTTCGGTTTGCCATTTTCATCTACGGCCACCATAGTGAAATAACAGCTATTGGTATGGCGTACCGTTCTTTTTTGAATATTCTGCGCTTCTACACGAATCCCGATTTCCATCGAGGTGCGACCAACATGGTTGACACTGGCCAAGAAAGTTACCAGCTCACCCACATGAATTGGTTCCTTAAAGTTCACCTTGTCTACCGATAAGGTCACGACATAACTGCCCGAATAGCGACTCGCACATGCATACGCCACCTGATCCAGTAATTTCAGAATGGTTCCACCATGAACATTTCCTGAAAAATTTGCCATATCTGGCGTCATGAGAACTGACATCGTTAACTCTGACTGGTCATCTGACACTGCTGCAATTTGATCTAAAGGGGCCATCGTTTTCTTTGAACTCTTTGAATGACAAGGTTATCGCTTATTATTATAGCGTTTTTAACATGAATAAAATGTTCAATTCGGCAAATGAAGCATCATAATTATTGATATAGAAACTGCACTCATACAGAAAAAAATATATTTAACAGATCTCAAGGCTCAGCAAGAAGCTAAGTTCCAAACAAATAAACACTTATTGATCCAAAGCATCTGCTTACCCAGCTCAAGTTTTTTTCGGGCCGCTCTCATTTTGCAAAAAATAATTCAAGATGTTGGATAAATCATTACTGATTTAGCGCATGAGTGGTTTTAACATTTCCTGGGCGACATTTTCATAGCTGAGAATTTGCTGACCATCCAGTGTGGTAGTGACCGTGAAAGAACCATCCGGATGTGCAGCTGTCACTGTAAAAATATAGTGTTCAAATTGCGCCAACTTGACCTGATGTCCAATTTTAATCTGATTCATTGTCGTTACATCTATTCATTAATCTTTCAAAGCACATTCTGTCATGAACAATATTTAAATATTTGATCAACTTAAGTATAGGAATAATAATATTAAAATTTCGACTTAGAAAAGCAACACTTATTCCCAAAAAAATATAATTTATAATTCAACAACTTATAGTCAAAATAAAGTTTATCTCTCCTGAAAATTCTGGCCAATTCATATGCAGAAACAATGATTTAATCTTTTATAACGATCAGCCAGTGTTAAGATCAGAATCTGGAAAGCATAGGAATGCAATAGCTTTGCCTACCTGGTTCGATCTCATAAAAAATGAACAAAAAAATTTAACCGCAATATGCTTTAGGGCTGCTGCTGTTCCTGAGCCACAAAGAGCGGAATATGATGGCCGCGAGCATAATTATATTTTTGATAAGCGAGAGAAATATCCATCAGTTTTAACTGTGCAGCATCAATGCCGGCCTGCATGGTTAATTCTCTGCCACGTACATCAAAGATATGCCCTTTTTCCCGTAAATCGGGCTGGATCACCACATCGGCATGCTTTAATTCTTCTTGTGCCAGATGTTGCTGCATAATATTAATATTCTGGTTAAACAGTCCCCAGACATTACTGGTTTCCGTATGAATAGGCTGTGCCAGAATATCAACCGCAATCACAATATCTGCTCCCAGCTCACGTGCCACATTCACCGGTACCGGGCTGACCAGCCCGCCATCGACATATTCTTTTTCTTCAATTATTGTTGGAATAAACATACTCGGAATCGACACTGAAGCACGTACTGCCTGTCCAGTATTGCCGTAATTAAAAACGACTTTCTTGCCTTCTTTTAGTGCTGTGGCCACCACAAACATCGGGATTTTCATGGCTTCTAGTGGAGTTTGATCGACTTGTAAATTGACATAGTCTTCTACTTTTTTGCCATCAAAAAAACCTTTTCGATCCAGTTTGATATCGCGTACATCGGTTGCTCGCATGCTCAAGGCAATATTGCGCAGCTCAATCGCCGGTTTACCACTGGCATAAATAGATCCGACGATGCTGCCCGCACTGGTTCCAACAATAAAATCCGGACGAATACCGGCCTGTTCCAGTACTTCGAGCGCACCGATATGTGCATAGCCACGCGCACCACCACTGCCTAAAACGAGAGCAATGACCGGACGCTGTTCAGTTTGCTTGATCTTTTCAAAATCAATTTGATTCGGACGTGCCTGAGCTTCTCCACGTTGCGCAGCAGGTTGTAGATGATTGGTAGCTGACTGGACTGTCATCGGTGTGGTTTGACAACCACTCAGGCCGAATGCACCCAGTGCCACAATACTCAACACATATTTCTGCATGTAGAGAATGTCCTCATTAACTAAAGCAGCATAGTGTATAAACACCTGCTTAAATAATCTGTAGAATTTCGTAAAATTGTCATACAGTTCGGGTAGTTTGTCTTCATTTTCCCCTTCATGCTATGTCAGTCATTTCACTGTACCGGATTTTTCTGATTTTCCTGCAACTGGGCTGTATTTCATTTGGCGGGCCAGCCGCACATCTGGTATTTTTTCACCGCAAATTTGTGATGCAACTACAATGGCTCAATGATACCCAATACAGTCAACTGGTGGCTTTGGCGCAGCTTTTACCGGGTCCGAGCAGTAGTCAGGTGGGTTTGTCTATCGGATATCTGCAACGTGGTTATCTAGGTGCATTGATGGCATGGCTGGGATTCACCCTGCCCTCGATCATACTCATGACTGGTGTCGCGCTACTGGGTCAACACTATGTTCATATTCTAAACTCAAATAGCTTTCATACCATTCAGCTCATTGTATTTTCTGTTATTGCCTGGGCATTCTGGCAGATGCTGCGAGGCTGCTGTAAAATGGCCTGGCAATATGCAGTCCTGCTGCTGTCTGTCATATTATTGACGGTAATTTCGGTGAGTTATAACCAGATTCTCGTCATCATCCTCGGCGCAATTTGTGGAATGTTGATGGGATATTCTTCCAGATTAAATCCGAACAAGCCCAAAGACAGTGACAGTACTGAAATCAGCTCGCCTTATCTGCAATCTGCTGCTGCACCCTACTGGCTGCTGGCATTTATCTTGCCATTTTTGCTGCTGCCCCTAGCGGATAAACTATCGAATGGGTCGGGCCTACAATTCCTGAGTGATTTTTATCAGACCGGTTCGCTGGTTTTTGGTGGTGGTCATGTGATTTTGCCCTTACTCCATCAGGATTTTGTCGCGACTGGCATAGTGAATGCGCAATCTTTTGATCTTGGCTATGCATTTGCCCAGCTCATGCCCGGGCCATTATTCAGTTTTGCCAGTTATATGGGCGCCGTGCTGCCGTGGACGCCCTATCTCTGGCTGAATGTGCTTTTAGCGACCTGCGCAATCTTTTTACCCTCATTTTTTCTGATCTTTGGCACCTTGCCCTACTGGTCATGGCTGCTGCAGCAACGGCGGATCCATCAGGCCGTGATGGGAATTAATGCTGCGGTGGTGGGTCTGTTACTGTATTTATTGCTGGATTTTTCACAACGCTATTTTAGTTATGGCTCCGACCTGGTCTTTGTCGCGGTGATGATTGCCCTGCTACGTTCAAAATTACCGGTCTGGTTCAGCCTGATTTTCGGCTTCGTGCTTTATCAAAGTTATTTAAATTTCTTCTAAATAAAACATTGGCACAAAAAAGCCCCGAATGATCGGGGCTTTTTATTTCAAGTCTTACCAGATATCTGATTTAACCTTGTCTTTAAATTTAGGATGGTTATCCAGTTTAAATTCAGGCTCTTTCACACCGCGCTTCAACTGACCGGTATAGTCTTTGAGTAGCATCAGCAGGAATGGCATCAGCAACAGGATCGCAATCAAGTTGATACTTGCCATCACACCCATGAACAGATCCGCCATATTCCAGATCAATGGCACGCTGGCGATGGAACCGAAATACACCATCACCAATACAAATAAACGGAAAATCAACATAACCCGGCTATTGTTATTGATGAACTGGACGTTTCCTTCGGCATAGGCATAGTTACCAATAATCGAAGAATAGGCAAACAGGAACAGAATCAAAGCCAGGAAGTCATCACCCCAGGCACCAATCTGGCTTTCGAGTGCCATCTGGGTCAAGGTCACGCCTTCAAAGCCTGCATTTTCATACAGACCCGAAACCAGAATAATAATCGCGGTACATGAACACACCACAAAGGTATCTACAAATACTCCGAGCATCTGTACCAGACCCTGGTTGACTGGATGTTTGACATCCGAGGCTGCAGCAGCATTCGGTGCCGAACCCATCCCTGCCTCGTTAGAGAACAGACCACGCTTGATCCCCATCATCATGGCCATAGACACCATGGCACCAAAGAAACCACCAGCAGCGGCTTCAAATTCAAAGGCTTTACTGAAAATAAGCTGGAAGATGGATGGGAGCAGATCGTAATTGATAACCGCAATATATAAAGCCACCGCCAGATACAGTAGCGCCATAAAGGGCACTACCTTTTCTGCCACTTTGGCGATACGTTTAATACCGCCAAAAATGATTGTAGCTGTAATCAATACTAAGACTAGCCCAATCCAGGAAACTTCAAAATCCAATCCGCCTAAAGGCAAAATGATATTGGCCTGATCCCAGCCCCAGGCATGCGAGGTTGCGCCGCTAATTGCATTGGCCTGAACCGCATTAAACACAAAGCCATAGGTCGTGATCAATGCAATTGCAAAGACAATCCCGAGCCATTTCTGTTTTAGCCCCTGAGTAATGTAATACGCGGGGCCACCACGGAATTGCTGGTTTTTATGATCGCGTACCTTAAACAATTGCGCCAATGAGGATTCCACCAAAGCAGAGCTCATACCTAGAAATGCAGTAACCCACATCCAGAACACCGCGCCCGGCCCGCCAATCGCAATGGCAATTGCCACACCCGCAACATTACCCACCCCGACCCGGCTTGCAAGACCAGTGACAAAGGCCTGAAACGGGGTAATCCCATGTGTATCCTGAACCTTGCCACGGCTATTTTTCATGACTTTCATGCTGTGCCAGAACAAACGAATTTGTACTGCACCGGTCATGATCGTATAGAAAATACCGACTGCGACCAGAAACACCACTAGAAAGTCCCATAAAGGGCCATTCAGGGCATTAATCCAGCCGAGCAAGGTTTCATTTAACTGATCATTCATGTCACATCCTTATGAGCCTATGACTCATCGTATCAGGCATAAAAATTATGCAAAAAACTTCAAAATCATCTGAATAACAGTAGCATTGATTAAGTCAACGAAGAACGCCCCACATAATGGAACGATCAGGAAGGCCTTATGCGACGCACCATACATATTGGTAATCGCCTGCATATTGGCAACCGCTGTTGGAGTTGCACCCATACCGAAACCACAATGACCTGCTGCAAGTACCGCAGCATCATAGTTCTTGCCCATCAGGCGGAAAGTTACAAAACCGGCATACAAAGCCATGGTGATGGTCTGTGCACCCAGAATTACCATCAGTGGTCCTGCAAGGTCAGCCAATTGCCATAATTTCAATGATAACAATGCCATCGCCAAGTACAGCGACAATGAAGCATTACCGAACACATCAATCGCACGATCGAAAATCTGAACTTTGAAAATACCTTCCAGTACATTACGCAGGATGACACCACCCGCCAATGCCCACACGAATGTTGGCAGTTCAAATGCAGTACCTTTACTGAAACCGGTCATAAACTCTGCAAAAGCCAAACAGCCTGCAAATAGACCCAAAGTCGTGATTGCATTATCTGCGGTAATTAAACGCACCTGATGCGGATATTCAAATGGAATATATTCGGTCGAGTTGATATCCATTGGCGTGCTATCACGCTTTTCGATTTGTTGATCCGTACGTGCAATTGCGAGATTATGACGGTTAATCAGCAATTTTGCTAAAGGACCACCAATAATCCCACCGATAATCAGACCAAAAGTAGCACTGGCCATCCCCAGTGCAAGCGCCCCCTGAATGCCATGTTCAACCTCAAAAATCTCGCCCCATGCACCTGCAGTACCATGACCACCGGTTAAGGTAATTGAACCTGCAATCAGGCCAATCAATGGGTCAATACCGAGCAAGGTGGCCAGACTCATGCCGACTGCATTTTGCAAAATAATGAAAGCCGAAACAGCAAACAGGAAAATAACCAGACCGATCCCGCCTTCACGCAACTTGGAAAAGTTGGCACTCAGACCAATCGAAGCAAAGAAAATCAGCATAAAACTGGTTTGTAATTCTGCACTGGTGGTGATGCTGTATCCCCACAATGAATGCACCAGCAACGAGATAATTGCAGCGACTAAACCGCCTGCGACCGGCTCAGGAATATTGTAGCGCTTTAAAAAATCGATTTTATTAACCAGGAATCGGCCGAGTAACAAAACAATAACTGCGGCAATCAAGGTATAAAATGCGTTAAAAGTAAAATCCATAATTTCTTGCCCAAGATAATGTTGATTTTTTATCATTCTAAAAGTGATGCAGAGATACCGAGCTTTAGATCTCTCATCGATTTCGACCTAAAATATTCTGATCTCATCTAATGCTTTTAAAATAACAAAATGATCCATCATCTCTTTCAAACTTATGAATATCATCATCACGATCATATTCAACAAATGAGAGATTTATAAAAGCCAAAATACAGCTTTGATTCAAGCTCTATTGCTGTCAATGAATGGTATAAGCATACAAATTTAACAGGAGAGTCAGATCTATAAGACTGTGTTCTACTTCTCAAAAAACACCAAGGTTTAGTGAGCGCTTTTAACCTGACTAGCTTAATTCAAGCCACTTGGAATAGCGTTATTTAAAATAAATCTTGTGCATGCCGACCTTGAATTTTCCCAAAGCGCATGGATTAAGATGAAAAGCTGCATATTATGCTGTTTCTTTGTATAAAGTTTTATTGTTTTTTATTAAGAATAGTTAATCAATCTATAAAAAATAATTATTAGTCTAGGGTTTTTAGATGAGGGTCAAACTCTCTAGTTATCGAAAAAAAATATTAATCTCTTACTTAAAACTTTATCAAACCAAGAAATTTCAATGGAATTAACGTGCTTTTCTATCCCAATCCACTTCATCTGTGCAGGCAATTAGTATGTTCAAATGGTTCAAGCATCCGAGTTTTAAGCTAATTTTTAATTTCATCAAAGCTTTTTAACCAATGTCCTGACTATTTGACTGAGGCTATTTAAAACATCAAGCTAGATATCAATCTTTTGTTTCACTGATAAATACTTTTTCCATTCTGGCCCGCGATTTAATTTTTCTGTCCACCCTACTGTTTGTTTAGTTTATAGTCATTCAAAACTTCATATGGATATTCGATTGGACATCAAAATGGATCAAAAACTTGTTCATGCTGTAGATCAAACGATCACCTCTCGCCATTCGGTGCGCGCTTTTTTAAATACGCCGGTCAGTACAGACATCTTGAAACAGATTTTAACTGTGGCCAGCCGCGCACCTTCGGGCACCAATACCCAACCTTGGAAAGTCTATGTTGTGACAGGTAAAAAACGCGATGAACTGGTAGAACGCGTCTGTCAGGCCCAAATGCAAATCTATGCCAATCCCGAGCTGGCGGAACAATACCAAGAAACCTTTGCCTATTATCCTGAACAATGGCTCTCGCCGTTTATTGAACGTCGTCGTGAAAATGGTTGGGGCTTATATGGTTTGCTGAATATTCAAAAAGGCGAAAAAGAAAAAATGGCACGGCAGCAGCTGCGTAATTTTGAATTATTTGATGCACCGGTGGGACTGTTTTTTACCGTACATCGCTCTTTGGCCATTGGTTCGAAAATGGATATTTCGATGATGATCCAGAATGTCATGATTGCAGCAAAAGCCCGCGGTCTGGATACTTGCCCGCAGGCCGCCTGGAATCATTTCCATCCCATCGTACTCGATCTGGTCGGTGCACCTGAACATGAAGAACTGGTCTGTGGCATGGCCTTGGGCTATGCCGATCCAGAGCAGATCATTAACAGCTTTATTACGCCGCGTGTCCCGGTAGAAGAATTCGCTGTATTTATTGATGAGTGATTGAATCAAGGCTGAGTCTATCGACTTGGCCTTATTTTCAGATCTTTAGATTTTATCTGGCCAGAGCCAGATCAGGCATTTATTCATGTTTGAATACTGGCAGCTCAAGTTGACAAATTGCCCAGACGGCAATACAAACAAAAACCAGCATAATCAATGCCATATTTAATAAAGCATTCCAAACCAGAAAATTTAGTAAAAGCCCACCCAATAAGCCACAGACAAATTGCATACTGCCCATAATCGCGCTAGCAGTTCCTGCACGTGCACCCTGCTTCGCCATAGCCAATGCCATAGCATTCGGGCCAGTAAAACCGATCGACGCCACCACGACAAACATGCCCAGCAAGACCAATGCAATAGAATCTACATCCAGATAGCCAAGCAATACTAAAAATAAAACGCCCACTAACTGTAGAACAATGCCGATTTTAAGGCGTTGCAATATCGAGAAACGTCCGGCCAGACGTTTATTCAAGGTCGAAAATAACATGATCCCGACGGCATTGGCACCAAAGGCATAGGCAAACTGCTGCTCAGTCAGTTGATAACGATCCATCAAAATGGCCGAAGATGCACTGATATAACAGAACATCACCGCACTGGAAAAACAGCCGGCATAAAGCGGATGTCGAAAGCTTTGATCCTGAAAAATGCTACGGTACAAACTTAGAACCTGTTGAACGTTCAGCTTGAGACGGCGCTCTGGTTCCAGAGTTTCTTTAAAGAGAAAATGTACACAGGCCAGACTCAGCAGACCGCAGCCCATCAGCACCAAAAAAATCACATTCCATTCATAAAACATCAACACCCAGGCCCCCAGACTCGGCGCGAGAATGGGTGCAATCGCGGTCACAATCATCATGCTGGCAAAAGCCTGAGCTGCTGAATGCATATCCAGACGATCACGAATGGCCGCACGGGCCATGACCACCCCGACACAACCACCCAAGGCCTGCAGAATCCGTGCAGCGATCAGACTCCATTCATCCTGTGCAAACACACACAGCAGACTTGCCACAATGTATAAACACAGCCCAAAATACAGCGGTGGTTTACGCCCAATCCGGTCACTGATCGGCCCATAAATCAGTTGCCCCACAGCCAGACCGAAGAAGTAAGCCGGCAAGCTATTCGAGACCATTTGGGTACTGACGCCAAAATCTGCTGCCATCGCCGGCAAGGCAGAAAGATACATATCAATGGATAAAGGCCCGAGCGCACTCAGCGCCGCTAGCAAAACAATCCAGGACATGGCATAAGGTGGTTGTACGATTTTATTCGATGGCATAAGCATGAAGATTTAAAGCGCTAATATGCAGACAAGTTAACACAGTGCATAGTATGATTTAGCTTGAAATGAAATTTTATAAACCTACTATTTTTCATTGGCATATTCAGATTCATCTGTAAGACTGCAGTATAAAGGACGACTTTTGAAATCTTGGCTCACTCGTCTCAAGCAAACCACCTATAATACGACCTTGATGTATAACCTGCGTATGATGACGGCATTTGCAGGTACCGCCTTTGTTCCCTATTTTATGGGGCAACAATTGATGACGATTCCCCTGACTTTAGGTGTGGTCGCAGCCGGTTTAAGCGATATTGATGACCGCTTTTCGGTGCGTATTCTCAATCTCCTGTATACCTACATGGGTTTCTTTATTACTGCGGTTGGCGTTTATCTGCTCTATCCTTATCCGCCGCTGTTCGCCTTGGCCTTGATTGTTTCTTGTATTGGCCTGATTTTGCTGGGTTCACTAGGGCGACGCTATGCCACGATTTCCTACGGCTGTCTGGTGATTTCCGTTTATTCCATGCTCGGGGTGGAGCTATTTGATGAATGGTATAAACAGGCTGGTTTATTGGTCATCGGCGCGATGTGGTACGGTCTGCTGTCGACCATCAGTTTCCTGATTTTCCCTGCCCGACTGGCGCAAGACAAGCTTGCCATTTCCTATTCTGCGCTCGGTGATTTTTTATATGCCAAGTCCAATCTGTTTGATGTGGACATGACGCCGAAAAGCTATCAGCAGAGCATGATTGATCTTTCTCTTGAAAATGGCAAACTGATTGCCATTTTTAACGAAATGAAAACGGCGCTCTTGACCCGTCTAAAAGGCGACCGTGGGCAAAAAGATACCCGTCGCAGTCTGCAATATTATTTTGTGGCGCAGGATATTCATGAACGTGCCGATTCAGCCCATATTGATTATCAGAAACTGGCCAAGATTTTCCAGCACAGCGACATCCTGTTCCGCTTTCAGCGCATCATGTCGATTCAGGGCAAAGCCTGTAAGGACCTGAGCGAAAGTTTGCTGCTGCGCAAGCCTTATGTACATAACAAACGCTTCAAGCATGCTTTTGACAATCTTCGGCTGTCTCTGGAAAAATTACGTCAGGATCAGCATTATGATCAGGTCTGGATTAATGCCTTATTTTCACTATTTCAGAACCTGAAATCGATTGATGCCCAGTTACGTAACCTGGAAACCGAGCAAAGTATCAAAGCCGAGCGCTTTAAACATATTGAAAACCAGCTCAGAGATGATGACCTGAAAGGCTGGGATGACATCAAGGTTCGAATTAAACAGCATCTCACTCCAGAATCGGTGCTGTTCCGGCATGCCATCCGCCTGTCGATTGTGCTGCTGATCAGCTATATCTTTGTACAGGTCAGCAATATTGAATATGGTTACTGGATTTTATTAACTGCATTGTTTGTCAGCCAGCCAAACTTTAACGCCACCAAGCGGCGTTTACGTCTGCGGATTGTCGGTACCTTGGTCGGTATTATTTTCGGTTATGCCATTTTATATTTTGTACCTTCTGTCGAAGGACAATTATTACTGCTGGTGTTCAGCGGGATCTTGTTCTTTGAATTGCGTAGTAAACAGTATGCCCAAGCCACGGCCTTTATCACGATTCTTGCGTTGATCAACTTCAATCTGGATGGTATGGGCTTTGCTGCGGCTATCCCGCGGATGATTGATACCCTGATTGGCTGTGCCATTGCCTGGTTCGGGGTCAGCTTTATTTTCCCGGACTGGAAGTTCCGACGTTTGCCGCGCAGTATCAAACGCAGCTTGCAGGCAGAAGCGGACTATTTAAGTGAAGTGATCGAGCAATATAAATCGGGGCGTAATAATGGCCTGAAATATCGGATTGTGCGCCGTGCTGCCCACAATACCGATGCCGAGGTGGCTTCACTCATTTCGACCCTGGCCACTGAACCGGATATTGATCCGGTACAAAAATCGCTGGCCTTTGAGTTCCTGTGTCTGAACCATACCTTTATCAGTTACATCGCCGCGCTGGGGGCACACCGGGGGAAAATTGAAGATCAGGACATTCTGAATTTACTGGATAATGCATTAGAGAACATTCGCGGTGCATTATTACGAGACGAAACGCCCGATTTAAGGGCGCAAAATATGATTGTCCATATTCGACAGCGTCTATCACATGATCAGGAACAAGATCAGAAATCTCTGATCATTTTGCAGCAGCTGTCTTTAATGTTCAGTATTTTAAACCAGTTGAGCCAATTGAAACAAAGTTTGAGCCATGAGCGTGATGAACAGGCAACAGAACTCGGTTCATTATAATTTGGATGATTTTGGAACAATATACTCACTGAATTGGTACAATTAATGCTAAACTTTTTACAGTTTTAAATCTGCTAGTTTCACTATGACCGCGAAAAATTTATACGCTTATACCCTACAGCCTGTGAACTATGAAATTTCAGAAGCCGAGCAGCGTCATGCTCAGCTGGTGATCTGGCGTAGTACCAATAAAATTGGCATGAAAGCATGGCTGATCATGGGTGCTGTTGTTGCACTTTCTATTCTGGGCCTTCTGCTTCTCAAGAACTATTCAACCGTGTTCTGCTGGGTGGCGATTGCCTGTGTGGTGTTGTATTACCTGATCCGTACCTTTGGTCTGGAATGGTATGTTAAACGCAAGATGAATGAATTTCCGGTACAGGAAATCAAAGGTGTTCGTCTGGGCGTACAACCGCACGGTATCATCATGCGTCAGAAAATGGGCATGCAGGAAGGTGTGGGTGCGATCAGCTGGAAAGACATTTATGAATGGTACAACACACCAGAATTCATGTTGGTCAATTTCAAGGTAAAAGGCCAGCAAGGTGCTTATATCCTGCCTAAACGTCTGGACAGCAAAAACTTTTCTTTTAACACGATTCGTAAGCATCTAGAAGCAGAAGTTGGCGCAGCCAAACAAATCTAAACTTGTACACGTTTCAACAAAAAACCTCCTGCCCCGGCATGGAGGTTTTTTTAATCCTAAAACAATAAATGATAATGAGAATAAATATTATCCTCAACACCTATAATTCAGTATTAAAGTTCAGTTATAATTTGGCCACTTTTATAAAGCTCACCCTTAATCTGACGACCATGTTTAAAAAAACATTTTTCCAAATCCACTGGTTTCTGGGGATTACAGCAGGTTTAATCCTCTCTTTGATGGGCGTCACTGGCGCAATTTATTCCTATGAACAACAAATCTTAAAATGGATAAATAACGACAGTTATACGGTTCAGGTTCAGCAAGGTGACAAACTTACGCCTGCTCAGCTGTATCAGCATTTTCAAAATACCACTCCAGAGATGAAGATTAACAGTATTAGCGTGGCACAAGATCCAAGTGCTTCAAGTACTGTAAATATTGCCAAAGAGGGAGCACGGCGTGGTCATAACATCCTGATCAATCCCTATACTGCCGAAGTTTTGCCTGAAATTAAGGGTCGGGAATTTTTCCAGTTTATTCAGCAACTGCATCGTAATTTAACGGTTGGCCCGGTCGGCAAACAGATTACCGGTGCTTGTACTTTAATGCTGATCTTTTTCGTCTTGTCCGGTCTTTACCTGCGCTGGCCAAAGCGTCATTCGATCAAGCAATGGTTCTTTGTAAAACCCAAGCTGAAAGGCCGTAATTTTATCTGGGATCTGCATGCTGTTGTGGGAACCTGGGTGGTGATTTTCTACCTGATTCTGGCTTGTACCGGCCTGTACTGGTCCTATGACTGGTGGCGTAGCGGGATGTTTAAAGTTCTCGGCGTTGAACGTCCACAGCCTACCATGCAAGCCAATGCGGGCAATAATCGTGGTGAAGGACGTCAAGGTGGCGAACGCGGCCCACGTGGTGAAGGACGCGAAGAAGGCATGAATCCAGAACAGATTAGCCGCGCGCTAGATTTGAGCTGGACTGGCTTTAATACTGAATTTTCAGATAAATATTCCACAGTAACCTTTAATCTTCCCAAAAAACCCGACGGCAGCATGCAGCTCAGCTTTGTCGATCCGGTTGCCCAACATGAACGTGCGCGGAACAGTGCCACTTATAATTACCAGACAGCCGAATTTACAGAAGTTGAGCTCTATGAAGATAAAAAGCTCAATGAAAAGATCATGAGCAGCATGTTACCGGTGCATCGTGGCAGCTTCTTCGGCCCGATCTACCAGTTCTTTGCCATGGTCGCAGCCTTGTTAATGCCATTATTCTTTGTGACAGGCTGGATGCTGTATCTGAAACGTCGTAAACAGAAGCGCTTAACGCTGGCAGCGCGTCAGGGTGTCACTCCAGTTGACTTAGATGAAAATGCCAAACCTTGGCTAATTGCTTATGCATCACAAACAGGTGTCTCAGAACAACTGGCTTGGCGTACAGCAACTGCCCTGCAGGAAGCACGTCAACCGGCAACAGTAAAAGCGGTACAACAACTGACGCTTGCCGATTTACAGCAAACTGAGCAGGTATTATTTGTTGCCAGTACTTATGGCACAGGTGAAGCACCTGATCTGGCCTCTTCTTTTGAGAAAAAAATCCTGTCTGGCAAAGCTGATTTGCGGCATTTAAATTATGCGGTGTTGGCGCTCGGTTCTCAAGAATATCCGGATAGCTATTGCAGTTTTGGTCACCGTATTGACCAGTGGTTGCAGCAAAATGGTGCCCAGCAGTTATTCACTACCATTGAAGTGGATAATGCCAATAATGAGCACATCCAGCAATGGAATACTGCACTGGCACAAGTAACTCGCCTTGAACTGCAAGCCATGGGTATCGATAAAACCTTTGATCAGTGGACACTGACTCAACGTGAAATCCTCAATCCAGGTAGTCTGGGTGCTCCTGCCTTTAATATCGAACTGATTCCTGAGCATGAAGCAATCTGGCAAGCAGGTGATATTGCCGAGATTCAGCCAGCTAACAGTCCGGAACGTATTCAGGCATTTATGCAACAACACAATATTGCTGCCGGCACACAAGTGCCTTCTATGCAGCAAAGCATTGAGCGCGCGCTTTGGGATCGCGATCTGACTCAGGCAGAACCTTTTGATTCAATGGATCAGCTCCTCAAGCAATTACCGGCTTTGGCATCACGTGAATACTCGATTGCCAGCATTCCAAGTCAGCAAGTCCTGCGTCTGGTGGTACGTCAGCAAGCTGATGCGAATGGAAATCTAGGTCTGGGTTCAGGCTGGTTAACCCAGCATGCCGCACTCAATGCACCGATTGCGCTACGCATTCGCAGCAACGAATCGTTCCACCTGATTGATGATAACCGTCCGATCATTTGTATTGGGAATGGTACCGGTATTGCTGGTTTAATGAGTCTGCTCAGCTCCCGTAACCGTCAGGAATACACCCAAAACTGGCTGATCTTCGGTGAACGTCAGCGTGAACATGATTTTTTCTTTGCAGAAACCATTCAGGCCTGGTTGCAAATGGGAACCCTGAAACGGCTGGATCTTGCGTTCTCTCGTGACCAGCAGGAAAAAGTCTATGTGCATCATAAATTACGGGAACAGGCTGAAGAGCTGAAAACCTGGGTTGCCCAAGGCGCAGTGATTTATGTCTGTGGTAGCATCAATGGCATGGCCAGTGATGTCGATCAGGCCCTGACCGAGATACTTGGTGAAACGCTGCTCGATCAATTACGTCTGGATGGCCGTTATCGCCGTGATGTATATTAAGATGAACTGATATACTAAAAACCGGGCGCAATAGCCCGGTTTTTGAAAATACAAAAATAATAAGAAAAATATGAATAAGAAAAAAGGAAACTTGGATGCTCAATCAACTTAAACGAAGTCTCAGTCTGATCTTTGGCTTGATCCTCTGTATCAATAGCGTCTGGTTACTGAATCAGGATCAAAGGCATTTTGGTATCATGCTGTCTATCATCATTGGTGTGGCACTGATCCTGTATGCCCTGCTTTTTTCATCTATTCAGCGCTGGAAACAAAATTCTCGACTCAGAACACTGTTCTGGAACAGTCTCTGGGGCGGATTTTTACTCTGGATGATCAGTGTTGCGATTTTTTTCGCTTATATCCAGATGTCGATTAACTCGAATATTCCTGCACAACCGGCTACAGCGATTCTGGTATTAGGTAGTGGGATTAACCAGGGTCAACCCTCACCCATCTTAAAAAATCGTCTGGATACTGCAGCAAAATATGCAGAACAATATCCAGATACGTTGATGATTATGACCGGAGGACGAAATTTCCGGGAAAGACAAAGCGAAGCTGAAGTCATGCAACATTATATTCATACGACCTATCCGCAGCTCAAAAACCCGATTCGCGTAGAAGATCAAAGCAGAAGCACCCAACAGAACCTGCAATATTCTCAGGCGATCTTGCAACAACAGAATATTGGCCGAAATGAGCCTATTGTGATTGTGACCAATGATTTTCATAGCCCGCGTGCCCGTGCCATTGCCAGACATCAGGGCTATCAGCAAGTGATCAGTCTGAGTGCCAGCACTCCTCAGAATGCTCGCTACCATTCATGGCTACGTGAATATTTTGCGTTGATTAATGGCTGGCTGCTGAATGAATATTCACTGTTCCAATAAACAAGCTATTTAACAACAAGAAAATTAATTTAAACGAATGTGTCTTGGCAAAGGCATATCCGGATTTTTAAAAAGTTCCGGCTTTTGTACATAGATCTGATACAGATAATTTTTGATATCCAGTAATAATTTTTCCGGTGCCACCAGAATATTCTGCCCTTCTGGCGTCAGATCAAGAGACACAATGGTACTTTCCTGACGTAAAAACGGAATCACTTTCTCTACAAAATCCTTGAGACCAATTTCCTGAATATCGTAATTCACCCAATTGTCTTTAATCAGCAGACGAGCCAGACCTTTACTGTGCCAGCAAGCAAATGCACGCTGTCCAGTAGGGGGCGCACACAAAGCCCAGCCATCCTGATAAAGCGCAAAAATGCCGGCATTCGCGACAATCGATTCAATATATTGTTTATAAAGGTGTTGGGGATTGTATGTAGTTTGAGATTTGGTCGCTGCCTTGCGCTGATATGGATTTCTCATCGTCGTGAAACCTTCAAATTATTATAGACTTCAAATTCTATGAAATGTTCAGTGTTTAGGCAAGAAAGATATGGTGGGCGCTGACGGGATCGAACCGCCGACATTCTGCTTGTAAGGCAGACGCTCTACCAACTGAGCTAAGCGCCCTGAGAAAAACAACAGCGTTGTTTTTAATGACGCAAGACAAGGAATGTCTTGGTATATTGAACACTCAGATCTCAGGAATCCAAGCTTCTCATCTTAGGATGGCGCAGCGGACGGGGCTCGAACCCGCGACCCCCGGCGTGACAGGCCGGTATTCTAACCAACTGAACTACCGCTGCATCGCAAAAGATTATGGTGGGCGCTGACGGGATCGAACCGCCGACATTCTGCTTGTAAGGCAGACGCTCTACCAACTGAGCTAAGCGCCCTGATAAAGAGTGTCAATCTTTAGTTTAATCAAATTTAAGCTCAGGGACCTAAATTTAATTTCTTTTGAAATGGCGCAGCGGACGGGGCTCGAACCCGCGACCCCCGGCGTGACAGGCCGGTATTCTAACCAACTGAACTACCGCTGCATCGCAAAAGATTATGGTGGGCGCTGACGGGATCGAACCGCCGACATTTTGCTTGTAAGGCAGACGCTCTACCAACTGAGCTAAGCGCCCTCAAAAGGTCTATCGTATAAATGGCGCAGCGGACGGGACTCGAACCCGCGACCCTCGGCGTGACAGGCCGATATTCTAACCAACTGAACTACCGCTGCATTTACACAATGTCGCTATTGTGGCAAACGAGAATCA
Source organism: Acinetobacter sp. YH12151 (assembly GCF_013418355.1). NCBI lineage: Bacteria > Pseudomonadati > Pseudomonadota > Gammaproteobacteria > Moraxellales > Moraxellaceae > Acinetobacter > Acinetobacter sp. YH12151. The sequence goes on from NZ_VPCG01000030.1 coordinate 29,575, forward strand.
AGATCTTAAAGTGGCGCAGCGGACGGGGCTCGAACCCGCGACCCCCGGCGTGACAGGCCGGTATTCTAACCAACTGAACTACCGCTGCAACTATAAGGCCTCAACATGAAAGAGCTTGGTGGGCGCTGACGGGATCGAACCGCCGACATTCTGCTTGTAAGGCAGACGCTCTACCAACTGAGCTAAGCGCCCTTTCTAAACGTCTATCATCGTTTGATGGGTGCATTATAGAGAATCTGCACAGCCTGTCAAACGCTTTTCGGAATGTTTTCCACTTTTTAGGTGTGAGTGATTAAAAAATAGGTTGTTTGTTAAAAAAAACAACACTTTTTGTTTATTTTTTAAGTCTCTACCGAAATTTTTTAATTTCAAAAATGAAAATCACAACAAAATTTCCTGTCTTCTCTTGCGAGATTTCAGACTCACTCAGGCAGTATGCTTTAGTTCCGATCAAGAATTATACAAAGCTTTAAAATTACTCGGCGTTGTGTTCATGTAATCTTTCAACTGTCATTTATTTTTATGTGAAAAATAGCGATCAAGTTTAGCTTTAGACGATGATTCAACCCGTTTCATGCTGTAAAAATAGGATCTGGATCAGATTAATAAATGTCTTAAACTGTATTAAATCATCTCATCCCGCCCGTAAAAACAAAATCATTTTCACATGACATTAAAGATCGATTCATTATTCAGTATGCACACCCTTCAGCATTTTTGAATCTAATGCATGTTCCGAGATATACACCAAGGCATTCTCACCCACCAGGTCAAAGAGTTCAGCGACCTCCAGATTACGCATACGAATACAGCCATGAGAAAGTGGCTCTCCCATCATTTCTGTTTCTGGCGTGCCATGAATATAGATATAACGTTGATAGGTATCGCAGCCCTCGCCTTGATTAAAACCGGCTTCAAGCCCACTCAACCATAAAATACGGGTCAAGATCCAGTCACGTTGCGGAAACTCTGCTGCCAGTTCAGCATCATAAATTTCACCCGTCGCCTGACGTGCAATAAATACACTGTTTAAAGGTGCATTCTGACCAAACTTTTCAGCGATCTTGTGCCAGCCACGTGGGGTCTTGCCACTATTTTCAGTTTCACCAATGCCATTTTTACCAGTGGAAATCAGATATTGCTTGTTTAGACGTGGCAAATACAGCTTTTGTTGGGCGAGATCAATCAGGATATCTGCTTGATCCAGATGCAAGGTATTCATGACTTGTTATTCTCTGAATCTACTTTATTTGACTCTGTTTTCTTTAACTTTATCTCTGTCTTTTCAGGATGAATCGTTTCTTGATGAAGCATCACCTGATCCGGTTCAGGACGTCGCCATAACCAGATGGCCACAATCAGCATGGTGATATTGGTAAAGGCTTTTACTGCCAAGGGTGCGGTAGTAAACAGCATGATAATCCCGCTGATCAGCATCATGATACTGGCCAGCCATTTGGCCTTACGCGGTACAGTACCATGTGCCCGCCAATCTCTTAAAGTCGAGCCATATTTGGGATGGTTCAATAACCAGTTATCCATTTGTGGCCAACCTTTAGATGCCGCCCAAGCAGCCAGAATCAAAAAGACCGTTGTTGGCATACCCGGCAGGATTGCACCGATAAAGCCCAGGATCACAAACAGCACCACCAGACTCCGCCAAAACAACACTTTCATACATCAACCCTAACCGCAGAATTCAGGTAGTATAAAGCGTTTTCCGATACTGTCCGTTGTATTTCTGCACTTTTCACAGGTTGTACCATGTCTTTTTCCAGTTTAAACCAAAATCTTGTAGAAGCATGGCATCGTTATCAACATCCTCTGGTACGGCAACTGGCATTTGCTGTCGGTAGTCCGAATATCCTGTCCGGTATTCCCGAGGAGCTTGAACTCATACATCGCTTTGAGCTGCATGACAGCCAGACTTGGCAGCAATATCTTAGCCAGTATCATCCACGTTTGGAATTTCTCGATCAGCATCCAGAAGAATTAATCGAATTTGTGCAGCAACTGAAAAGCACGCGTTTGGGGCTGCGCTTTGAAATGCTGGTCTGGTTCTGGTTACTCGACGATGCTTATCATCCCTATCAGCTACTCGGTCATAGTATTCAGCAAATTGAGGGTGCAAAAACCTTGGGTGAACTGGATTTCCTAGTCCTTAATACCGATACCGGACTGGTTGAACACTGGGAAATTGCCCTGAAATATTATCTGGCCGAAGCAGATTTTAGTCTGCCGCATTGGTACGGCCTGAACCGCACCGATACCTTAATCAGAAAAATGAACCATTTCACACAAAAACAGTTCCAATTTGATGAAGCTTTAGCACATTCTATTCAAAAACGTTTTTGTGTGATGAAGGGACAGTTGTATCTGCCGACCCATTATGCTGATCAGCCTATTCCCACCTGGATTAATACCAAGCGTCGCCTAGGTCTATGGGGGCAGCATATTCCTGCTGCACAAGACGCGTTCTATCGCCTGCAACGGCATGAATGGATTTATCCGCAAGCCCAGCCAAGCAGTTTGACTGCGACCTGGTGGACGAATGGTCTCTATAAAAAAATCGATCGCAATGACTTCTATATGTATCGCCAACCGGTACTAACTCAATATCCATCACATAAGCCCCTATAAAGCATTACATTTATTAACCGAAGCACTATGAAAACCACATATTTTTTAGTGCGTATATTTTCTACTCTAAGTTCCACATCATAATAATTTTATTATTGATTATACGGAGATGATGATGAAAAAAATTCTTGCTGCTTCATTAATGATGGCTTTTGTATTAACTGGCTGTAACACCGTAAAAGGTATGGGCAAAGACGTGTCTAAGGCGGGCGATGCGGTAACCAACACTGCTGAAAAAACCTCTGACGAAATCCGTCAAAACTAGTTTTTTCTTAAATGCTCATAGAACCCTATCTCAGATAGGGTTTTTTTATATCGATCGTTCACATTCAAGCCGATATTCGCCTATTATAGAGCCGAGAAAATTATCGACTGTTGAAAACCGCATGAGCTCTTCCGCTACTCTCGATTTAAGCCTGCAACTATTACGTCAGCCTTCTGTCACCCCCATTGATCATGACTGCCAGAATATTATGGCGGAACGTTTAAAAAAGATTGGTTTCAATATTGAATCCATGCGTTTTGAAGATGTTGATAATATCTGGGCACGCAAAGGCACAGAAGGTCCGGTCTTCTGTTTCGCTGGCCATACCGATGTGGTGCCAACGGGCAACCTGGATGACTGGAACTCAGATCCATTTTTACCCGAAATCCGTGAAGGTAAACTTTATGGTCGTGGCAGTGCCGACATGAAAACGGCTTTGGCAGCTATGATCGTAGCGACAGAACGTTTTGTAGAAAAACACCCAAATCATAAAGGTTCAATTGCTTACCTGATTACGTCAGATGAGGAAGGCCCATCAATTAATGGTACAGTCAAGGTCATTGAAACCCTGGAAGCGCGTAATGAAAAAATTACCTGGTGTCTGGTCGGTGAACCGTCAAGTACCCATAAACTGGGGGATATTGTCAAAAATGGCCGTCGCGGTTCTTTAAATGCCAATCTCACGGTAATAGGCAAACAAGGTCATGTGGCATATCCGCATCTGGCAGTGAACCCGATTCATAGCGCCTCTAAAGCGATTGCCGAGCTGTGTGACACCGTCTGGGACCATGGCAATGAATATTTCCCGGCAACCACTTTCCAGATTTCCAATATCAATTCAGGTACAGGCGCAACCAATGTTGTTCCGGGTAACATGAATCTGCTATTTAACTTCCGTTATTCAACTGAAGTGACCGCCGAAGAACTTAAAGCACGTACTGTGGAAATTCTGGATCGTCACGGTGTGGACTATGACATTTCCTGGACTTTGTCGGGCTTGCCATTTCTGACCCCGGTCGGCGAGCTGGTCAATGCTGCTAAAACTGCTATTCTAAATGTCACAGGCACTGAAACCGAACTTTCTACTTCTGGTGGCACCTCAGACGGCCGCTTTATTGCACCTACAGGCGCACAGGTACTGGAACTTGGGGTGTTAAATGCCACTATTCACCAGATCAATGAGCATGTTGATATTGCCGATCTGGAGCCACTGGCTGAAATTTATGAACAGATTTTGGTAAATTTACTCGCCAATTAAGTAAATTCATAACGCAATAAAAAAGGAACTCCATGGAGTTCCTTTTTGATATTTGATAGTTTGCATTACAGCCCGATTGTAGCCTGAATATTCGTCATATTCGGAATATGGAACAGCTGTTCATTCATTCGTACATATTGGAAAATTGCAGAGTCATTCACCGGCTGATCGACATCGACCACTTCAGAAATACGAATCCGGATGGTTTTCGGCATTTCATTGCACATTAGGGCAAAACGCTGATTGATCTCATCACCTTCAATCACCAGTGCCACGCCATGTTGACGTGAAGGCTCATTGATGGCATAGACTGGCAATTGTGCTTCATGCCATTCCACTGTCTTGACCTGGGTATTGCTGTCCAGCGCTGACAGCACAATGTTTTGTGGCAATAACATCGGATCTTTGCCATGACAGTCAATAATATAGGCATCAATAAATCCGGTCGATACCGTAATCAGATGCTGAAGTTCCTGCTGGCTAATCTGATCAGCCATCTTGCTCGTCGAATTGCTCTGACTCATCGATTACCCCTGTTTTTCGGCAATTAATTGTTGAATATTGGCCAGCAGTTCAGCTTCCTGGAACGGTTTACCCATATAGTGGGTCACGCCCAGACTGAATGCACGTTCACGATGTTTCTCACCAGTACGCGACGTAATCATGATAATCGGCAAGTCACGGTGAATATCATGGTGACGAACCAGGTTGGTGACTTCAAAACCATCCATACGTGGCATTTCGATATCCAGCAGCATCAGATCTGGTCTGACATTTTCTAGCTGCTCGATCGCATCTACACCATCTTTGGCGGTCACAATGTCATAGCCCTGACGTTCAAGCAGACGCGAAGTTACCTTACGTACTGTCACCGAGTCATCGACAATCATCACCAGACGGCGTGCGTTAGAATGACGCGAACCATCACGCTGATCATGCATCTGTTTCACACGCTGTGTCGCCTGAATCTGACGCGCAATATTCTGGCCATCGAGAATCAGACAGACCTGACCATCACCCAGAATCGTAGCACCCGCCACTACCCCGATGTTGGCAAACTGCTGTCCAATCGGTTTCACCACAATCTGTGCACGTGAACCCACCAGTTGATCGACCAGCAAGGCAATGGTTTGGCCACTGTTGCCTTTAATCAGAAGCACCGGCAATGAATGACCGACATTATTCAGACGTGGAATCGGCTGAGTACCGACAAATTCAGACAGATAACGCAGCTTGTAGTTTTCACCATCAATCTTGAAGTAATCGTCTTTACTGTTAAAGTAAGTTTCCAATGTGGTCGGCGCAATCCGCACGATTCGGTCAATCTGCGCCAGAGAAATTGCATATTGCTGATCGCCCGCTTTCACCATCAAGGCATCACTAACGGCCACTGTCGTCGGTACGCGAATCGTAAAGACCGTGCCCTTACCCAGTTCCGAGCTGACCGAAACATGACCACCGAGCGACTTGATTTCACTTTGTACCACGTCCAGACCAACGCCACGACCGGAAATCTGGGTGACTGCTTTTGCGGTAGTGAAACCAGGATGGAAGATATATTGTAGTATTTCATCCTGATCAATCGGCTGGTCGGCTTTGATCAGATCCAGACTGAGGGCTTTCTCACGAATTTTCTCCGCATCGATCCCCTTGCCATCATCACTGAAAGAAACGATGACATCGGTTCCTTGGCGGCTGATGTTCAATACAATAGAACCCACTTCCGGCTTGTTCAATGCCAGACGATCTGCGGTATCTTCCAGACCGTGGTCAATGGCATTACGCAACATATGTTCAAATGGCGTAACCAGACGTTCCAGAATATTACGATCCAATTCACCTTCAGTATTCTGCACAATCAGTTCGGCAGGACGGTTCAAGGTGGTTGAGGTTTGACGCACAATACGTTGTAAACGCGGCAACATCCGGTCAAACGGCACCAGACGGGTACGCATCAGGCTTTCCTGAATCTCGGCCTGAATACGCGATTGTTGTAATAATAAACCTTCAGTTTCACGAATCTTGTCGGCCAAGGTGCTCTTGAAATCGACCAGATCCGATGCCGATTCTGCCAGAGATTTAGATAACTGGTTCAACGATGAATACTGGTCCATTTCCAGCGGATCGAAGTCGGCATAGCGCGAATTTTCTGAACCATGTTTGGCAATAATCTGTGATTCCAGCTCGCCTTCCATTCGACGCAACTGGTCGGCAAGTCGTTTGATCGCCAGTTCCATCTCGTTCAGTGTATTGCCAAGCTGACCCAGATCCATCTCGATCCGCGAACGGTTAATCGAGTTCTCACCCGACAGGTCAATCATCTTCTCGACCAGATCAGCAGAGATACGAATCATCTCGTTATTGCTATCGCTACTGCCTGTATTCGCCCACTCACCCATCATCTGTGGCGGTTCAGTACCATCACCCTCAACAAAACCAAAGTCGGTACTGACCACCAGATGTTCTGTTTTTGCCAGACGCTCAGGCAATTGCGCAGTGACGTCCACATAAGCAATCTTTTTCAGACTGCTTTGAAGCTGCTCAAAACCGCTATAGTCGCGCTGGAAAATTGCCTGTTTTAACCAGGCCAGTGTTTTCTGCAATAAGCCATCATAGGCATTCGAGTTAAATTGATAAACTGCAAACTGCTCGAAAGTGGTTTCCAGTTCATAGGGGCTTTGTTGCACAAACCTATCTGTAAAGGCTTTTTCAGCGATATAATTTTCAAATGAAGAAGCCTACACACAAAATCTACCGCACAACCAATTGGCCCGCATATAACCGAGCACTCATGAGTCGCGGAAATATTGCTATTTGGTTTGATCCTGCTACGCAATGGTATGCTCCATCAAAAGGCAAACAAGGGCGAAATCAAACCTACTCCGACGCAGCTATCCAATGCTGCTTAATGATTAAATCCTTATTCCGTCTATCTTTACGTATGGTCACTGGCTTTGTGCAAAGTCTGATTAAACTTTGCGGATTAAATTGGACCGCACCAGATTACAGTACGCTTTGTAGAAGACAAAAGCATATTGATATTGCAATCAGCTACCAAAAAAGTAGCGATGGGCTGCATCTACTCGTAGACTCTACAGGCATGAAGTTTCTAGGTGAGGGCG
>NZ_VPCG01000031.1:0-32938 GCF_013418355.1 Acinetobacter sp. YH12151
TTGATGCCATTTTTCTTTATACTGTCACTGAGGCAGGTTGGACATTTGATTTCTAGAGTTATTCGCATTTCTCTATTTTATCAAAATTCAACCTGCTTTGTTTCAGCATACTTTTTGAAACACCACCGAAAATTGTTGTACTTTGATTGGATTTTGTTGATCCAAGTATTTTTGATACCAAACACGTAGTGTTTCAGGAGTACAGCCAATTTTAGGAGCAATTGCGGAAACTGCAGCCCAATTCGATGGATAATCTTTCTCGGATTCAATCAATAATTGAACCGCTCTTTCTCTGATTTCAGGGGTATATTTTAATTTTGTCATCGGGATAGTCTCTCAGAATATTGACTCTCCGACAAACCCGGTACGGTTCATTTTATATTTGGAATTGATTCTTTATGTTTTAAGTGTAATTAATACTATCTCAAAAATATTAATTTAATTTTAATATATTTCAATAAAAGTAAACTAGGATCTGACACTACTCTTTTGAATAATGTCCGATCAAAAACATTTATTTCTCAAACTTAAGTATGATTTACTTAAATTTCCAAGTGTAATCAATATTTACACGGGTTTCATTATCAGAGCGGAAAGCCATACCTGGTGCAGGCATATCATTACGATAATGACTGTAACGCGCGCGCAAGTTTAAGCCTTCAAGCTTACCTGTTGGAATGCGATAGCTTAAATCGAAATCTAGTGCATCTTGTTCAAATTCTTCGCCCGGTAGATTTCTAATTTCAATATCCACTCCTTTACTATAACGGGTCATAAATTTAAGACCATTAAGTGTCGTGTCTTTAAAATCGTAGTCATAACGGACGTGGTAGACTTTTTCATTAATATTCGTAAAGTCAGCACTCATACTGTCTAGGAATACTGCAGGTTCAGCCCCTGCTAATGTAGGTAGGGCAGTATCACCAAACGATTGCATATAGCCAAGGCTAAAGGTGTGATTGTTACGATTCAAACCGAAGATCCCGCTGAAGTGCTGGTTCTCGATATCACCTGCAAGGGCATCACCTGAATCTTCACTCACGAACAAACGTAAATCCGATAGGAAATTACCGATGCCAATATCATGTTTGGTTTTTAGACCCAAGAAACTTTGTTGATATACATCATGTAAGTCTGCATGAAAAATTTGTGTCGCAATCTGATCATTTACCTTATATTCAGCCCCTAACATATGCAGGCCAGAAGATTCAGCAGCAGTGTTGAATCGTCCATTAGGATTACCTACTCGAATTTTTTCATAGTTAGTAGAATCTCGCTGGTTGACACGGTCTGTATAAAGGGCGTGAATCTTCAAATTTTCTATTTCATTAAACTGAAGATGAGTACCACGATAGTTCTGCTGAAATAGACGGGCAGGGCTGGAAAATAATACAGGAAACATCGGTGTTAATGTCCCTACATGTAAAGTCGAGTCCTGTACTTTTGCCTTGGCGGTCCAACGGATTTCACCATATTGGTCAGCACGCTTTCTGTCAGGACCTGCTGGCAACAAACCCGAAGCAGCATAGTCATCAGCACTATTTCCTAATAAATTGAAACCGGCTAATGCCAGAATATCGAGTCCCAATCCTATCGTGCCAGGGGTATAGCCAGAATTAGCTTTAAAAATAAAACCTTGTGCCCAGTCACGCGCTGCAGGCATAGGATCACCTTGCTTATAATCCCGGTCAAAATAGAAATTACGTGCTGTCAATGTGATCTGTGAATCATCAGTAAAACTGTTTGCAAACGCAGGAGCTAAAACTACAGGCGAAAGTATCCCCAAAAAGATTGCAGAAAATCTCATAATATTGTCCCTATATATTTAAATAGAGCTGAACTTCATGTTCAGCTCATCATAATGAAGCGATAAAAGTGTTATGAACTTACAGTTGAGCTTTGGAAATTCAGTTGAGCTGCGTGTTTATTTTGTAATTTTGACAGGCTTAGAACAGTCATAATCGCAAGAACGAAAGCACCTGCATAGTAGCCATATAAGGTAAGTGAAGAAATTCCGCCATCGAGGAAAGCACCTGCCACTAATGGGGATAGAATTCCACCAATACGGCCAAAACCAATCGCAGAACCTACACCGGTAGCACGTACATCTGCTTCATAAATTGATGGTGACATGGCGTAAAGACCGGCTACACAGCCATTAGATAACACACCTAGGAAAACTGATAAAATAAAGGCAATAGTAAGAGTGCCAGTACTGTTCACAAAGAGCAGAATTAAGATAGCGGTTAATGCCAAGAAAACAGCTTGTACATAGAATACACGTACACGTGCACTGATTAGGCCGATCAGTGCTGCACCAAACATGCCCCCGGCACTGATCAATACTCCAGCGGTTACGCCTTGTTCAGTCGTCATGCCATTTGCAGACAGGATTTTTGGTGTCCAGCTCATAACGAAGTAGAAGCCAAACATTACAAAAAAGAAACTTACCCAAAGGAAAATGGTTTGTAGACCAAGACCTGCAGTGAATAATTTTGCAATTCCTATCTTGGGTTGTGCTGCATTAAACACAACTTTAGGGAGCTGATGAATACGAGTCAAACCAATACGTTGGCAGAGGTGATTAATACGATCCAAAGCATTTTTTGGTTGTTTAACCAGCAGGTAGTCAAGTGATTCAGGTAAAGTGAAGTATGCCACCACCAGCATTAACATGGTCGTTAAGCCACCTGCAAGGAACACCGAACGCCAACCGAAATGGCTGATCAAAGCAATGGCAATCATGCCACCAATAGTCGCACCAATTGCGTATCCGGTGGACTGTAAACTTACTGCTAGGCTTCTCCAACGTGAAGATGCGTATTCACTGGCAATTACATTACTGCTCGCCAAGATACCGCCAATCCCTAAACCAGTAATAAAACGCATAATACCGAGTTGAGTGGCATTCTGTACCAGTGAAGCAGCAATCATGCTGACACCACTAATTAGTAGACAAAGTAGGATTAATGGGCGACGACCAATTTTGTCTGCCCAAGGTGCCAGGAATAAAGAACCTGCACCCATACCAAATAGACCAGCACTTAATAAAGCACCGAGTTGTGAACCTGTGAGCCCCCATTCTGCTGATACCGATGATGCAGTGAATGCCATCACCAGCACATCGAAGCCATCGATGACATTTAAAAGAACACAGATACCGATAACAAACCATTGATACCGATTCATGGTTTTGTTATTCATTTCCTCACGAGGGTTCTGAACCATTTACTTTCTCCATGGAATCAGACACCTAAACCAGCATATACATCTACAAATAAACGTGATGAGTTTATTAGTCTTGTGTAATTTTTCTGGTTGAAAGGTGTCATCCTAGTAATGTTTAAGATGTCCATCGCAGATCAGAACCCGTCCATGTTCTGTTACTAAAGATTTAATTAGCCTACTTGCGATGTGCTGAATTTAGCATTTTTGGATCCAAATTCAAGTTAAAATATATGAAATAATCATTTTTTTGTATTAAATGGATCCATAGAATCTAGGAAATCATTGAATAATCGAGTGAAATACTAGGAATTAAAAAGTATGAATAGAGGTGTTCATTTTGTAAAAAAGGATACATACGATCAATCACTTAGTATAAAAATCATAAAATATCGTAACAATCACGCAATATCATCAAAGTATGGCACGTAAATCATGAGCAGTCTGTTTAAGCAATGGGAGAATATTCTGTATTAAATAATTGGCATTAATACGATTGCTTGAGCCAATACAGTTTAGCGCAGCTACAGTATCTCCCTGCATATTTAAAATCGGTACTGCCATCGCAGTGATTCCTAATTCATGTTCTTCTGTAGAAATACAGTAATCAAGCTGCCCGACTTCCTCCAATACTTTTAAAAACACTTGAGGATCCGTAATCGTATAAGGGGTAAGCCGTTTCAGGTTGAATCTATCCAGCCATCGCTGTTGGGCTTCAGTACTTAAACGTGAAAGCAGAATTTTGCCCGTTGATGTGGCGTAAGCAGGCAGGCGATTCCCCAGATGAACACCGAGCGGACTAAGTTTGCTGGTATCAGTTTGCGGAGCAATACTTTTTGCGACAGGGACGACTTCATGTTCATCTAGCACTGCAACTGAATAGCTTAAAGCAGTTTTTATACTTAAGAGATTAAGCATCGGTTGGGAAACTTTAGGTAAATACGCTGAACTGAGATAAGCACTGGAAAAGCGTAGCACTTTATAGGTGAGCCAGTAAAAATGTTCATCTGTATCAAGATAACCCAGAAATTTGAGGGTACGGACATAGCGTCGAGCCGCAGTACGGCTCAACCCGGTACGTTCTGCAATCTGGGTAACATTCAGCTTTTGACGTTCAGTACCAAAGCATTCAAGCAAACTTAAACCTTTGGCTAGCCCTGCAATGTAATCATCATATTGAATAGACTCATTATTATTCTCACTAAAAATTAAATCCTTGCGCAATTATATATCCCTCATTAGTTATTTTCTTAAATATCTTGTCCGATCATCGGACAAAAGTCACCTATTTCGGTAGGGATTGAGGCTAAAGTCTAGGCAGAAACATAAAAATTTCTTAGCTTGTAAAAAAGGATGGCTATTAAGGAATTGTCAGCATATGGAAATTTTAAATACTAAAGTCGCAATTATTGGTTCAGGTCCAGCAGGATTATTGCTTGGACAATTACTCTATAAAGCCGGTATTGATCATATTTTAATTGAGCAGCGTAGTGCTGAGTATGTAGCAAGCCGTATCCGTGCTGGTATTCTCGAGCAGGTATCTGTTGACCTTTTAGCTGAAGCCGGTGTAGATGCTCAACTCAGAGAAAAGGGCTTACCACATAACGGTATTGAAATTCTAACCAATGGTGAGAAACACCGTGTGGATCTAACCCAACTCACCGGAGGTAAGCAGGTCACTGTTTATGGTCAAACTGAAGTAACCAAAGACCTGATGCAAGCACGTACTGAAGCGCAATTAACGTCTTTCTACGAAGCAAGTAATGTACAAGTTCATGAATTTTATGGTGAGCAGCCTTCGGTGACATTTGAACATGACGGCCGTCAGGTCACAGTTCAATGTGATTTTATCGCAGGTTGTGATGGCTACCATGGTGTATGCCGTGCAAGTGTTCCTGAAGATAAAATCAAGACCTTTGAAAAAGTGTACCCATTTGGCTGGTTGGGTGTACTTGCAGATGTACCACCAGTAGCAGATGAGTTGATTTATGTACAATCTGAACGTGGTTTTGCATTATGCAGTATGCGTTCAAATACACGTAGCCGCTACTATTTACAGGTCCCATTAACAGACAAAGTTGAAAACTGGTCAGATGACCAATTCTGGGAAGAGTTGAAAAACCGTCTTGATCCTGAAAGCCGTGAAAAGTTAATTACAGGTCCTTCAATTGAAAAGAGTATTGCACCATTACGTAGCTTTGTAACAGAGCCAATGCGTTTCGGCAAATTATTCTTAGCAGGGGATGCAGCGCATATTGTTCCGCCAACAGGTGCCAAAGGTCTGAATCTTGCAGCATCAGATATCGCATTCTTGTCTAAAGCCTTGATTGAATACTATGACAATGGGTCAGAAGCGGGCATTGATAGCTATTCAGAAAACTGTTTAAAACGGGTGTGGAAAGCAGAACGTTTTTCTTGGTGGATGACACATTTACTTCATCGTTTTGAAACAGAAACTGAATTTGAACATAAAATCAAACAAGCGGAATTGAGTTATATTTTAAGTTCAGAAGCAGGTCAGACGACACTTGCTGAAAATTATGTTGGTCTACCGCTACAAAAAGCGAGCTAAGCGCTGTTTTTTAAAATATCTTCATTTAAACCCAAGGTTGTTTGGAACACATTGAGTTCATTTGAATCCGATGTGTTTTTTATTTTCGAGCATGAATTCTTATTAAAAACATGCGCATTATACGTAGAAAATTACTTAAACAAATTGACGGAATTCACGCGATGTTTGTTGCAGTAAAGGCAAAATATGCTGTTGTAAATATTCTTTACTGGTACGTCCAGTAGGAGATACGATATTTAAAGCAGCAACCACATCGGCACGGTGATTATAAATTGGAACTGCGAGCGCATGAACACCAAGTTCATGCTCTTCTGCTGAATAGCAAAATTCATCAGCACGAATTTGCTGTAATAGAGCTAAAAATGCCTGATTATCTGTATAGGTGTATTTGGTCAGTGATTTTAAAGGATATTGCTCAAGCCATTCTTGCTGTGACTCAGGACCTAAATAACTCAATAAAACTTTTCCTGCTGAAGTAGCATGCGCGGGTAACCGATTACCGAGATGTAAGCCATAAGGATTGACTCGATCAGTTTGTTGATGGGCGGCACTACGCGCGATGGTAATCGCCTCAAAACCATCCAAGACCATCACAGAGTAAATTAATGAAGTTTGCTGGGTCAGTAAATTAAGAAGTGGTTGAGCAATCTTGGGTAACTGTGCTCCACTCAGATAAGCCCCTGAAAATTTAAGTACTTTGGGACTCAAAGAATAAAAATGTCCATCAAAATCTAAATAACCAAGATATTCCAGTGTCAATAAATGACGACGTGCAGCAGCTCGTGTAAGTCCTGTCTTTTCAGCTGCCATACTAACGTTTAAACGATATCGATCATTGGCAAAGCAATCCAGAATCGCCAGCCCCTTACTTACTCCAGCAATAAAATCTTCATGACGAATTATTTTTTTATTTTCAGGATTCTGGATCAGCTGATCGCGGGCACCGTTATTGATTGTCATGTCAATTCCTTAATCTTCATATATTAATTCACTCACTATTTTTACAGTTGCTTTATTCAATTCTGAGAATTAATAAAATTTTTGTTCGATCATCGTGCAATGATTATGTAAACCGTACAAAACTATTTTTAAACCGTAGTCGAAAGCTTGGAATTTATCAAGAATAGATCACACAGAATCCTAAGGATTTTGGTTGGAATTTGTTCTCCGTCCAGAATGTGTTCAAACCAGAACCTTAGGTTCTCAAAATTTTTGTACTGAGTGGCAATACATGGAGTTATTTGATGATCGATAAAAGTTCTGCCTCACTGGTCGAAGCACTTTCACAAATCAAAGACGGATCTACCATCATGATCGGTGGATTTGGTACAGCGGGGCAGCCTGCTGAACTGATCGACGGTCTGATTGAACTGGGGATCAAAGATCTGGTGATCGTCAATAACAATGCCGGTAATGGCGACTACGGTCTGGCTAAATTACTCAAAGCTGGTGCAGTGCGTAAAATCATCTGCTCATTCCCGCGTCAGTCTGATTCCTGGGTATTTGACGAATTGTACCGTGCAGGAAAAATCGAATTAGAACTGGTTCCTCAAGGTAACCTGGCATGCCGTATTCAGGCTGCAGGTATGGGCTTGGGTCCAATCTACACCCCGACTGGTTTTGGTACATTGCTGGCAGAAGGCAAACCAACCATGAACTATGAAGGCAAAGACTACGTTTTAGAAAACCCAATTAAAGCTGACTTTGCTTTAATCAAAGCACAGCAAGGCGACCGTTGGGGTAACCTGGTTTACCGCAAATCTGCACGTAACTTTGGCCCAATCATGGCGATGGCTGCCGATGTCACGATTGCACAAGTCTCTGAAGTGGTTGAGTTAGGTGCTTTAGACCCTGAACACATCATCACCCCGGGTATTTTTGTACAACATGTTGTACGAGTGAAACCTGCACAGTAATCACGGATTAGGAGAAAAGAAATGAGCTATAGCAAACTGACCCGTGACCAAATTGCTGAACGTGTTGCACAAGACATTCCAGATGGTGCTTATGTCAACCTGGGCATTGGCTTGCCAACCAAAATTTCGAACTACCTGCCTTCAGACAAAGACGTGTTCTTGCACTCTGAAAATGGCTTATTGGCTTTCGGTCCGCCACCTGCAAAAGGTGAAGAAGATCCTGAGCTGATCAACGCAGGTAAAGAATATGTGACCTTGCTGGAAGGCGGTGCTTACTTCCATCACGGTGATTCATTCGCGATGATGCGTGGCGGTCACTTAGACATCGCGGTACTGGGTGCATTCCAAGTGGCTGAAAATGGCAACCTGGCTAACTGGCATACTGGCGCACCGGATGCGATTCCTGCGGTAGGTGGTGCAATGGACTTGGCCGTAGGTGCGAAAAAAGTCTTTATTACGACCGATCACGTGACTAAAAAAGGCGAACCGAAGATTGTCGCTGAATTGACTTATCCTGCAACAGGCTTGAAATGTGTAGACCGTATTTATACCGACCTGTGCGTGATTGACGTGACAGATGAAGGCATGAAAGTGATTGAGAAAGTCGAAGGGCTGTCATTTGAAGAATTGCAGTCGATGACGGGTGCAAAACTAGTTGATGCGACTCAAGGTTAAAAAATCCCTCCTGACCTTCCTTTGAGAAAGGGAGGAAAAGTCCTCCTTTATTAAAGGGGGATTTAGGGGGATTTAGGGGGATTAAAAGAATCAAAGGATTAAATAAATGAAAAACGCATACATCATTGATGCCATCCGTACCCCATTCGGCCGTTATGCCGGTGGACTGGCAGCTGTCCGTGCAGATGACCTGGGTGCGCTGCCAATTAAAGCCTTGATGGAACGTAATCCAGCGGTGAACTGGGAACAGGTTGATGACGTGATCTATGGCTGTGCCAATCAGGCTGGTGAAGACAACCGTAACGTCGGTCGTATGTCTTCTCTGCTTGCAGGCCTGCCTTATCAGGTACCAGCAACGACAGTAAACCGTCTGTGTGGTTCATCAATGGATGCAATCGCAATGGCAGCACGTGCGATTAAAGCTGGTGAAGCCCATCTGATTATTGCCGGCGGTGTAGAAAGCATGTCGCGTGCCCCATTTGTCATGGGTAAATCTGAATCTGCTTATGGCCGCAGCCAGAAGATTGAAGACACCACCATGGGCTGGCGTTTCATTAACCCGAAACTGAAAGAAATGTACGGCGTGGACACCATGCCGCAAACCGCTGAAAACTTAGCGGAACAGTTCAAAATCAACCGTGAAGATCAGGACAAGTTTGCCCTGACCAGCCAGAAACGTACTGCTGCTGCGCAAGCACGTGGTTTCTTTGATAAAGAAATCATTGCTGTGGAAATTCCACAACGTAAAGGCGAACCTGTGGTTGTTGCTAAAGATGAACATCCACGTGCATCGACTACTACAGAAGCTTTGGCAAAACTGAAACCTGTGGTGAAAGCTGACGGTACGGTGACTGCAGGTAATGCTTCCGGGATTAACGATGGTGCGGCTGCTCTTTTGATCGCATCTGATGAAGCGGTGACTAAACACGGCTTAAAACCACGTGCCAAAATTATTGGTTCAACGGTTGTTGGTGTTGAACCACGTATCATGGGCTTTGGTCCTGCGCCTGCCATCCAGAAATTACTGGCTCAAACAGGTTTGTCTTTAGAGCAGATGGATGTGATTGAGCTGAATGAAGCTTTTGCTGCTCAAGCTTTGGCATGTACACGTGACTTGGGTATAGAGGACGGTTCAGAGAAAGTCAATCCAAATGGCGGTGCGATTGCATTGGGTCACCCACTGGGTGCTTCAGGTGCGCGTTTGGTGACAACTGCACTGAACCAGCTGGAACAGACTGGTGGCAAATATGCACTATGCTCAATGTGTATTGGTGTCGGTCAAGGCATCGCTTTGATTATTGAACGTGTATAAATTTAAATACCTTTCATTTTTTGCTTAAAAACAAAACAATGAAAGGTATTTAAAACGAGTTAGAAAAAGGATATTCAAATGAGCCAATTGTACGCAAGTCTATTTTACCAAACTGAGATTACTGCAATATTTAGTGATGAAGGGGTAGTGCGTTATATGTTGCAAGCAGAAGCAGCATTGGCTCAAGCTCAGGCAAAAGTGGGTGTGATTCCTGCTTCAGCGGCAGCAAATATTGTATACGTTGCCCAACAACGGGTGAATGAGATCATTGACTTTACTGCGCTTGCAAGTGCATCAGGACTTGCTGGAAACATTGCGATTCCCTTTGTGAGACAATTGACGGCTGCGGTTAAAAAAGTCGATAAAGATGCTTCGCGCTATGTACATTGGGGGGCGACAAGCCAAGACATTATTGATACTGCATGTGTTTTGCAGTGTCGTGATGGCTTAAATTTAATTGAGGCTAAACTCATCCAGGCGATAGCAGCAACTCGAAACTTGACCGAACGCTATCGTGACCAAGTCATGATTGGTCGGACATGGTTACAACAAGGCCTACCACTAACCTTTGGTCATAAAACTGCCCGCTGGTTAGCAAGTTTGCAACGTGATCTTGAACGTGTACAAGCACTTAAAAACTCTACACTCACTGCACAATTGGGTGGAGCCGTTGGCACACTTGCGTCACTTATTGATCAAGGCAGTGCAGTTGTAAAGGCGTTTGCAACAGAACTTCAACTCAATGTCCCGGATTGTACTTGGCATGGCGAACGTGATCGTATTGTGGAAATTGCCCATGTGCTTGCCACAATTACAGGGAACTTGGGCAAGATGGCACGCGATTGGTCACTGATGATGCAAACCGAAATTGCAGAAGTGTTTGAACCCAGCGGAGCAGGACGTGGCGGATCATCGACGATGCCGCATAAACGTAATCCTGTTGCAGCAGCCTCAATTCTGGCAGCAGCCAATCGTGTCCCTGCACTCATGTCGAGTATCTATCAAAGTATGGTTCAGGAACATGAACGTAGTTTGGGGGCCTGGCATGCTGAGTGGCTGGCACTGCCTGAAATCTTCCAATTGTGTGCTGGTAGCCTGCAACGCGCGATAGAAGTTTTTGAGGGCCTGGAAGTACAGAAGGACAATATGTGCCGCAATCTAGAATGTACTCAGGGCTTAATTATGGCAGAAGCCCTCATGATGTCTTTGGCACCAAAGTTAGGCCGACTCAATGCCCATCATGTGGTTGAAGCCGCATGTAAACAGGCAGTTGCTGAACAGCGTCATTTATTAGATGTAGCACAAAATCATCCTGAAATTTTAGCTGTATTTAATTCGGAACAATTAAGCCAGATTTTTAATCCACAAAATTATTTAGGTAATACCCAGCATCAGATCGATGCAGTATTGCAACGTGTTCAAGGAAAATAGTCATCATGACACTTATCAATAATCGTAATGGCCAACAATTGGCAGTTTACACTTTTGGTGATACCGCTCATCCAGCTCTTATTTTTTCGAACTCATTGGGTACAGATCACGGCATGTGGCAGGCTCAAGTTGCTGCATTTGCTGAAGACTACTTTGTGATCTGTTATGACACCTGCGGTCATGGTAAAAGTGCGGTCATTGAAAATATCACGCTGAGCGACTTAGCTAATGATGTCATTGATATTCTTGATCACTTCAAAGTTGAAAAAGCGCATTTTTGTGGTATTTCGATGGGCGGAATCACTGGTCTGCAATTGGGTTTAATCGCGCCACAGCGTTTCCTGAGTATTACCATTGCCAATTCAGCGGCGAAGATTGGACAAGCTGAAGCATGGTTATCACGTGCAGATGCGGTCGAAGAACAGGGATTGGCCGATATTGTCAGCACAACACACACCCGGTGGTTCAGCAACAAATTTGATTATATCCACGATCGCCTTGCACAGCAGACCATTCAAAGTTTGTCGGTGACACCGCCGAAAGGCTATGCAGCATCGTGCCGCGCGCTTGCAAACGCAGACTTACGTGACCAAATTGCCAACATTGAAGTGCCATGTTTAGCACTATGTGGTGGCTTAGATCCGGTCACGACCGTGGCAGATGGCGAATTTATGCAAGCGCATATACCGAACTGTGAGATTGCGGTGCTAGATGCTTCACATTTATCAAATATTGAGGTACCACAACAATTTAACCAAGTCCTTGCCGCGTTTATTGCAAAGCATTGATTTGAATTCAGCGTCATTATGGAATGAAGGTGTTCCTCAGACATTTTCACTCCGCCTTATCAGCGTTAAAGAGTGTATTGATCATGAATGATGAAGAACGTTACAAACAAGGAATAGAAGTGCGCACGGAAGTGTTAGGTGAAGCACATGTCGGACGCTCTTTGGAAAATTTAAATGACTTTAATGAAGACTTCCAAAACTTCATCAGTCGTTTTGCTTGGGGAGAAGTATGGTCACGTCCAGGTTTACCACGTCATACCCGTAGTCTGGTAACTATCGGTATTTTGCTCGCATTGGGTCGTGAAGCTGAGTTACGTATGCATATTCGTGCATGTTTTAACAATGGCGTGACCAAAGATGAGCTTAAAGAGCTGTTTTTACATGCTTCTTTATATGCAGGTTTACCCGCTGCAAACGCTGCGATGCATATGGCAGAGGAAGTTTTTGTAGAACTTGGTATTGCACCGACAAAACTTAAATAACGGACGATTTTTTTAGGATTGAACAAGGAGAGATTCATGATTCAGAATCAACTAGGCGCTTATGCGCAACGTAATACGGATGATCATCCACCGGCCTACGCACCGGGTTATAAAACCAGTGTGCTTCGTTCGCCGAAAAATGCACTCATTTCAATTGCGCAAACACTGACTGAAGTAACGGCACCACATTTCACTTCAGAACTTTTAGGGCCTAAAGACAATGACTTGATTTTGAACTATGCCAAAGATGGTTTACCTGTTGGTGAACGTGTCATTATTCATGGTTACTTGCGTGACCAATTTGGTCGCCCGGTTAAAAATGCCTTGATTGAAGTCTGGCAGGCAAATGCTTCTGGTCGTTATCGTCATCCAAATGACCAATATATTGGTGCAATGGATCCTAACTTTGGTGGTTGTGGTCGTATGCTGACGGATGAAAATGGTTTTTTCATTTTCCGTACCATTAAACCGGGTCCATATCCATGGCGTAACCGAATTAATGAATGGCGTCCTGCACATATTCACTTCTCGGTAATGGCAGATGGCTGGGCACAACGTCTCATTTCGCAATTTTATTTTGAAGGTGATACCTTAATTGACAGCTGCCCAATTCTAAAAACGGTTCCTTCAGAACAGCAACGCCGTGCTTTGATTGCCTTGGAAGACAAGAGTAATTTCATTGAGGCTGACAGCCGTTGCTATCGCTTCGACATTACTTTACGTGGTCGCCGCGGAACTTATTTTGAAAATGAATTAACGTGATAAGGAGCATCATGATGAACGGTTGGAATTTCCAGGAATTACATGAAACACCATCTCAAACAGGTGGTCCATACGTCCATATTGGCCTGATGCCCAATCAGGCAGGCATTGAAGTATTTGAGCATAGTTTTAATAATCAATTGGTTAAAGCTGAAACTCAAGGTGAACGTATTCGCCTTGAAGGTCAGGTATTTGATGGCCTCGGTCTACCTTTACGTGATGTATTGGTTGAAATCTGGCAGGCAGATACAAATGGCGTCTATCCAAGTAAGGCAGATATTCAGGGTAAACAGGCTGATCCACATTTCTTTGGTTGGGGCCGTGCGGCTGCAAACTTTGAAACGGGATTATGGAGCTTTGATACCATCAAGCCAGGCGCTGTACCGGGGCGTAAAGGTGCCCGTCAGGCACCGCATATTGCTTTAGTCATTTTTGCACGTGGTATTAACTTAGGTTTACATACCCGTATTTACTTTGATGATGAGGCAGAAGCCAATGCTAAAGATCCCTTGCTGAATGGAATTGAATGGGCGCCACGTCGTCAGACTTTAATTGCCAAACGTGAAGAATGTAATGGTGAAGTGGTTTATCGTTTTGATGTACGTATCCAGGGTGATAATGAAACGGTATTCCTAGATATCTAAGCATTCGATAGAAAGTGCTAAAATGACAAAAGGTCAGCATTTGCTGACCTTTTTAGCGAGAGATATTTCAAGATAAATAACTTATGAAATGTCAACAGACCCTATTTAAATCATAAGGTTGATAGTTATTTTTGAATATATTTTTCTATAAAAAATTCATTAATATCATTAATTTCACAATTTAAAATATTTAAGATCCGAATTAAATGCTCTTGATCTTCGTCAGAAAGTACCTCTAAAATTTTTTCTTCTCGCTCTTTGGCTACTTGATACATTTTTTCATACATGATTAGACCAGCAGATGTGAGCGTATTTTTTTTCACACGAGAATCTTTTTTATCTACTGTCATTTTAATATAACCACGTTCTTGGAGTTTTGCCAAAGAGCGACTCACAGCGCTCTTATCCAGTCCAATAACATGACAAATTCTACTTGCAGGAATATTCTCTTCAACTGCTAAAAGAGAAAGAATGCGCCAATCAGTGACTCCCATCTCAAATAAAAAAGCATACAATTGTGATGCACCATTCGACATCTTATTTGAAAAAAAGTTAATTAAAGCAGGAATATATCGATCTAATTGCAGTTTAAGTGAAGTATCCATACAGTGTGTATCAAAAAGTCTTTTAAACACTTTAACATGGTTTGTTAATATATTGTTGTTGTGTCAACTAATTGGTTGACTTGGCAACTAATATGACCTATTTTTATTCATATACACTTTATTCTGTATTAAAAAAACTCATATTTTTTAAATCAGGATAATTGTATTTAAGGAAAGCATCAGAATCATTACAAAAAGGATGTAGTGCTATGAATAGTGGTCGTCAAATTAAGCTAGTAGATCAAGAAAGCTCAACAAGCAGTCCTTTCCCGAAAGATCAGTGGTATATCATCGCACTCTCTAAAGAGCTTGGAGATAATTTAATTGGGCGTAAAATTTTAAATATTCCAATGGTTATCTTCAGAGATAAAGAGGGTAAAGCTGTGGCACTAGAAGATCGCTGTTGCCATAGGGGGATGCCGTTATCCCAAGGACTTTTGGAGCAGGGTAAAATTCGCTGTAGCTACCATGGATTGTTATATGATGAAAATGGACACTGTATAGAGGTTCCAGGGCAGAATAGGATTCCATCAAAAGCAAAAATCAAATCATTTTATCTTGAAGAAAAACAAGGTTTGATTTGGTTGTGGTATGGAAAGGAAGAAAGTGTACCTCTCATAGAAGCACCAGATTACCCATATCATGATGATCCAGATTACTTATATGATGGAGATCGATATCATTATCAGGCGCCTTACCAGCTCATTCATGATAATTTAATGGACTTAAGCCATTTAGCCTATGTTCATTTAAAAACTATTGGTGGTAATGCAAAAGCTCATATGAATGCGACCATGAAAACCAAAGTGATAGGTAATCAAGTTATAGTCACACGGCATATGCTCGAATCGGACCCACCGCCAACCTACAATATGGCTTATCCGTTTAAAAATAAAATAGACCGTTGGCAAGAAATTGATTTTCGCGTTTCTCATATCCGTATTTGGACAGGAGCCATAGAAGCAGGTGATGACTCCCTAGAGAATCCAGATCGCAAAGGATTTCATATGAGGGGGTTTCATGCAATTACGCCTGAAACAGAGAATTCTTGTCATTATTTTTGGACCATGTCGACCAATCCTAAACATGACCGCGAACATATTGCAAAGCTCGTTATTGATCAGACAAAACAGACTTTTGATGAAGATAAAGAAGTGATAGAAAACCAGTACAAGAACCTAAATGATTTTAATCATCCAGAGATGATCGGTATACATATTGATGTGGGTTTAACCCATGCCCGCCGAATCATTCAGTCTTTAATTTAAACTTAAAATAATAAGTTTTATGTATTTAGGCTAATTGCAACAGTAGGTTATTTAGTTTTTCGTCTACTGTTGCAGATAAGGTCCTCAGTATTTAAACTAGATAAAATAGCTATGGTGATCAGCTCACTTTTAAAGTTATCTCAAGTCAGAATAATGAAAGAGGCACTGGTTTTTGCAACCAGTTTATTATGTTGCCAAGCTTCACTTTCGATACTTAAAATTTTACGCCCTTCTTTAATAAACCAAGCTTTAGCCTGGACTTCACCGACTTCACAGGGTCTAAAAAAATCCATCGATAAATTAATCGTCGCGGCAGGTTTTGCAGTCTGATTCAGCGCTGCCAAAATACCCATCGCATCATCGAGCATGGCGCAAATCATACCGCCTTCAACGCTACCGCGCGGATTGGTAAAGCTTTCAAGAGCTATGTAGCTCACGGCTA
Source organism: Acinetobacter sp. YH12151 (assembly GCF_013418355.1). Classification (NCBI taxonomy): domain Bacteria; kingdom Pseudomonadati; phylum Pseudomonadota; class Gammaproteobacteria; order Moraxellales; family Moraxellaceae; genus Acinetobacter; species Acinetobacter sp. YH12151. The sequence continues at coordinate 16,123 of NZ_VPCG01000031.1, forward strand.
TTTCACGTTTTTCTGTATCCCAATGAATATTATGACCACCTAATAAATGATGAATGGGTGGTAGTTGTTCAAGAATCTTGTTTTCCATAGTGATGAATCCTTCAATCTTTACAAATATTAATTTTTTCTCATTCTTTTATCTTAAGGTAAAGGCATCATAAACCACCGCCTTGCCTAAACGCATGGCACTGCCTACAGCTAGGGTCTGGTTTAACCAAGCATATTGGGGTGCACTGGTTTCGAATTGCATGGTCAACTTGAAATAATATTGGGTTGGATCGACATCTTTACCTGTACTTAACTGTTTCAAAACTTCAGGTGAAGCATGTCGGTAACCTTTGGTCTGTAAATAAATCAGTGCACCATCATCGGTTTGCAAAAGATATCGTGTATCGATAATAGCCAGTCCTTTGCTATCTACGATTTGCCAGTCTGCGCCATTGTTGAGAATACGACCTTTAAGAGAAGGACCTTCAAAAGTACCGCCAGTAATCGGAATAATTCGTCTTTGTCCCATATCTGCCGTTTTGCCTAACTCCCAAACGGGGGCATTTAATTCAACCTTGAAGGTGGCCAGAGGTTCAAGTTTAAGTGGTGGGGGCGAAAATTGTGTATCTGCATGACTGAGTATAGATAAACTTAGGCCGATCCCAATGCTAAGTAAATATTTCATTTATCATCCTTTAAAATAAAAAAGGCCCTGAAAACTCAGAGCCTTTGAATCTATTATTTAAATTTCCATGTGTAATCAATATTGATACGGGTTTCATTGGCCGGTTTAATGTTGGCAGTGATCGGCATATCGTTATCATAAATGGCATAACGTGCACGGAGGCCAAGATTTTTTAGAGGACCTGTTTGGACGATATAACCAATATCGAAGTCGAGTTCATCTTCTTCAAAGTCAGTACCCCCGAGTTGCGGCGCATAAATATTACTACCATGGGTATAGCGGGTCATAAAACGTAGGCCTGGTACATAATCTTTAAAATCATATTCATAACGTGCACTGTAGACACGTTCTTTGGCATTTAAGAACTCACCTGTCCATGTATCAATCATCAAGCCTGTTTCACCACCTGTTAAATAAGGGAAAGCGGTATCCCCTAGATGGTGGAAGGTCGAAAGAATGAATTTATGATTTTGATGTTTAAGTTCTGTGTGACTATGGATCAGATTATTATCAACTTTTCCTGCTTTTGCAGCACCATCGGCATCACTCATGTAGTAACGCAATTGACTTGTCAGCACCGTATCATCTGTAAACCCATGTTTATAGGTCAGACCTAAAAGCGATTGATGATATAGATCATCAACATCCATATGGAAGGCGGTCAGTTTTAACGGTTGATTGGTTAAGTCGTAATGACCACCGACATAGTACAAATGATCGGTTTCTGCAGAAATATAACGACCATTCACCCCAGAAATTTTAATTTTTTCATAATTGGTCGAATCACGGTGATTGACCTTGTCGATATATGAAGCTTGTAGATCAAGCCCTTTTATATCCTTAGACTGAACAGCAACCCCTCGATAGGTCTGTGGTAATAAACGAGCAGGGGAACCGACAAGCACTGGTGTCATCGGTTGTAAAGTACCAACGCGAACTTCGGTTTGAGCGACTTTTGCCTTGGCTGTAATCCCAATTTCACCATATTGGTCAGCAGGTTCGTTACTGCCGACAGCACGTGGTAAATTTCCTGTACCACCATATTTGGCATCGGCATCTAATTTAAAACCTGCTGTGGCAAGAATATCTAAACCAAATCCAATAGGACCTTCGGTATAACCTGATTGTGCTTTTAGAATGAAACCTTGGCTCCAATCTTTTAGTGCCGGATAGCGATTTTCAACTTGGAAATCTCGATCGAAATAGAAGTTACGAGCTGTTAAATCCACTTTGCTCTGATCAATAAAATTATTAGCAAATGCGGGTGTGGTCAAAAGTAAAAGTGGTGTAATCCATATTTTTTTCATGTTTATTTCATCCTGAAACGATGTGGAATATATTGTTTTAAGTCTGGTGTGTTTTATTTCCCCAAGAGCTCGCGCGCTACGATCTCTTTCATAATTTCGTTGGTTCCTCCGTAAATTTTTTGTACACGCGCATCAACAAAGAAGCGCGAAATTGGATATTCCTGCATATAGCCGTAACCACCAAAGAGTTGCAGAAGTTGGTCAATCACTTCGCATTGTGTGTCAGTAATAAAACATTTCAGTGCTGCAACTTCAGTCACGCTTAAAGCATCTTGTTGATATAAGGCTTTACAACGCTCGACAAAGGCTTCGGCTGCAAGTGCTTTAATTTGTGCTTGTGCAAGTACAAAACGTGTATTTTGAAATTGCGCTAATGCTTGGCCAAAGGCTTTACGTTCAAGCACGTATTCTTTGGTAATTTCGATCGCACCTTGAATTGATCCCAACGCCATCAGTGAAATACTCAAGCGTTCTCGTGGTAACTCTTGCATTAAATAGCTAAAACCATGACCTGCTTGTCCTAAAAGTTGATTTTTCGGGACACGAACTTGGTCGAAAAATAGTTCAGCAGTATCTTGTGCGTGAAGTCCAATTTTTTTCAGGCCACGGCCTTTTTTCACGCCATCTAGATGCGCATCGACAAGTAAAATAGAGATGCCTTTGGCTCTTGCCTGTGGATCGGTTTTTGCGACCAACACAATTAAATCGGCATGATGGCCATTGGAAATAAAGGTTTTAGAACCATCGACCACATAATGGTCACCTTCTAAAATAGCTTGGGTGCGAATTGCTTGTAAATCTGAACCGGCATTGGCTTCAGTCATTGCAATTGCCGTGACCACTTCGCCTGAGACCATTTTGGGTAACCAATATTGTTTTTGTTCTTCGCTGCCAATATTTTGGATATACGGAGAAACCAATTCACTTTGACCGCCAATCCCGACAGCTAAAGCAGTAAAGCCAGCTTTTGCTGTTTCTTGTACTAACATTTGTGAATAATGAATCGGTGCACCGAAACCTCCGTATTCTTCAGGTACATCGACGCATAAAAAACCATTTTCCCCAAGTTTGTGCCAAAGTTCACGAGGGATTAAACCTTGTTCTTCCCATAATTCATAAAATGGTGCTACGTGTTCAGCTAAGAAACGCTGGTAGTTGTCACGAAACAACTCAAAGTCACTATCTTTTTGCATGGAATTATCCTTAATTTGGATGCAATGGTCTAAGCAGCACTCACAAGAGTACTGCTGAATTTTAAAAATGGCTTATTGTTTGAGGGTTGGAATACGAATGATCAGTGGATTATTAATCTGCTTTTCATACAGTTCCTGTACCATCGCTGCACGACGTTTTAAAATGCCACTCTGATTTAAGTTGCCTTTATCGGTGGTTTCACCGGCATCGAGCTGAGGCGCTTCAGTCATTAAATACAACATTGAGACCGTATTTGAACTTCCGGTGGCATCTTTATTGAACTCAAGCAAGAACTGTTTAAACCAATGCTGTACCTTCGGATGAGTCAATATGTCATCTGCAGTCGTCGTGTTGAAATCAAGCCCTGCATAGTCTGCACATGCGGCAAGTTTCGGGAAAATTAAGAAACCAATCGCATTTAGATTTGATCCAGTCACACAGACATCTTGAATCAGTAAATTACCGTTAATTAAGACTTTATTACGTAGTGTACCGACATTGACGAATGTTCCTGTGTTCAGTTTAAAGTCTTCGGCAATACGACCGTCATACATCAAGCCTTGACTTGGATCTTTTTCATCGACGAGTTTGACGGCATCACCAGTTCGGTAAAAACCTTCTTCATCAAAAATTTCGGCTTGTTGCTCTTGAGGCAGACGCCAATACTGTTTCATGACATTTTTGCCACGTACACAAAACTCAAGTTTGTCACCATATGGAGTTAATTTAACTTCGCATCCTGGTGCTGGGTAACCGATAAAGCCCGCCATTACTTTAGGTCCTGTCGTAAACACGCATGAAGGTGCGGTTTCGGTCATTCCTAAACCACTCATAATACGGATACGTTCACCACAGTGTGCTTGTGCAATTTGATCTAAACGATTCCAACCCGCTTCAGATAATGCAGCACCTGCAAAGAATAAAACTTTGACACGGCTAAAGAATTTTTCGCGAAGTTCAGCATCTTGTTCAAGTGCAACGGTGATTTCTTCCCAACCTTTTGGCACATTTAAATAGACAGTAGGTGCAATTTCTTTCAGGTTACGAATAGTTTCTTCCATTTTCCCTGGGACAGGTTTGCCATCATCAATGTAAATTGTGCCACCGTTATAGAGTGCAATTCCCACATTGTGGCTACCACCAAAGGTATGATGCCATGCTAACCAATCGACCAAAATAGGCGGGGTTTCTTCAAATTCAGGGAAAGTTTGCAACAACATTTGTTGATTGGTACACAGCATTAAATGCGTTGTTGGTACTGCCTTCGGCATTTTTGTAGAGCCGGAGGTGAATAAAAACTTTGCAATTTGATGCTCATCAATGCTGTCATAATGTGCTTTGATATCGGTGATATCTGATTCAAGTAGTGTGGAAAATGCAATACATGGCTCACCACCAACTTGACCTGATGTGGTCACCACTGCAATATCATCGGCATTTCGGCAGTGATTGATTGCTGCTGCAAAAGCATCGCCATCGTTGGCAAATACCAAACCTGGTGTTAGCGTATCAAATACATGTTTCAGCTTACCAAAGTCTTTTGAAATCAATGAATAAGCAGGAGAAATAGCAGAGAAAGGAATACCTGCTAACATGGCACCCATCGAAAGTGTTAGGTGTTCAAGGTCATTGCCAGACAAAATGACAATTGGACGTTCAGTCGATAAATGAGAATACTGTTTTAAGCTCTGTGCAATACGCCATGCACGATCTACGGTCTCAGCATAGCTTAGTTCAATCCATTGTCCTGAAGGACCACGTTTTGCTGCAAAGATACGGTTTGGATGTGTCTCTGCATATTGGAGTAAACGATCTGTTAATTTTTGTGGATAGGATTTGAGTTGTTCCTTGGGAGAGATATATAAAGCGCCATTTTTATATTCAGCGTATATTTCATGACTACCTAATTTAACAAATCGTTCAGGATATTGATGTGTTTGAACCGTCATGTTCGACATTGTTATTACTCCATGTATTTTTATCTATTCTTTTTCAACGAAAAGAGTTGACGTCATGTCAACTCTTTATGTTTTCGTTAAATAGGGTAGTGTCTCGGGCTTGTTTGCATGGTGATCCAACGTAGTTCAGTGAACTCTGCCACGGAAACCTTACTACCGAATCGACCATAGCCACTTTGTTTCACACCACCAAATGGCATTTGTGCTTCATCGTGAACAGTTGCCCCATTGATATGACAAATCCCCGAATCAATTCGTTTTGCGACTGCAAGCGCTAAGCCTAGATCTTGGCTAAATACTGCTGCAGACAGACCAAACTCTGAGTCATTAGCAAGTTCTACTGCTTCATCTACGGTTTTAAAGCGTTGTACTGTGCAAACAGGACCAAAGGATTCTTCGGCATAAAGTTGCATATCTTGAGTGACATCGACCACGATTGTCGGTTGCATAATAGCACCGTCTATGTGTAAACCGAGCGGTAAATCTGCGCCTTTTTCACGTGCATCTTCAATTAACTTACTAATACGTGTCGCGGCCTTCAGACTTTCAAGAACACCAAGTGGAGCATCACTTGTCAGTGGATTACCTGCACGAATGGTTTTGACTTTTGCTACGAGTTTTTCAATAAATGCATCGGCAATTTTTTCATCGACCAAGACACGCTCTGTCGACATACAAATTTGTCCTTGGTTAAAGAAGGCACCGAAAGTCACTGCATTGACAGCTTCGTCTAAGTCCGCTTGTTCAAGCACAATCACGGGTGCTTTACCGCCGAGTTCAAGTAATACCGGCTTTAAATATTTTGCTGCATTTTCAGCAATGATTCGTCCGACATGGGTCGAGCCGGTAAAGTTAATGCGTTTGGTCAGCGGATGACTAATCAAACGCTCAACAATTTGAGGTGCATCCTGAGCTGCATGGGTAATCACATTGACGACCCCATCGCCAATCCCTGCTTCATGTAAGACTTCCCCAATCAAGCGATGCGTCGCAGGGCAAGCTTCGGATGCTTTGAGTACCACCGTGTTGCCACATGCAAGAGGCATCGCCAAAGCACGTACTGCAAGAATCACGGGAGCATTCCATGGTGCCATCCCAACGATGACACCACAGGGTACACGGATGCCCATTGCCATATTGCCAGGCACATCTGATGGAATAATACTGCCATCAATTTGTGTCGTCATGGCTGCAGCTTCACGTAGCATATTGGCTGCAAGGTGAACATTAAAACCATACCATGTAGCAGTTGAGCCTATTTCATGAATCGCAGTTTGAATAAATTGTTCAGTCTTTTGATCCATTAAATCTGCCGCTTTGAGTAATTTTAAACGACGGGCTGTTGGAGAAAGGGCAGACCATGTTTTAAATGCCTCATGTGCTGATTCAATTGCACGATCGACATCATCTAAGGTTGCAGCCGCACTAATAGATGCTACAGAACCATCGATAGGGCTGATGCGTTCAAAAGTTTGTCCTGAACTTGCTGCGACGGATTGACCGTGAATAAGTAACTGTACGTTTTGCATGGTGAATGTTTCCTTACATGTCCATCATGGCTGCTTAAGCAGGGCGTTTGTAGGCTTGAAGACCAGGTTTAATTGACTTGTCATCAAGGAATTGTTTAAGACCTTGTGCACGACCGCCTTCATCGTCACGGTGATTACATTGATCCAATTTTGCGTATAAGTAGTCTTCGTTTTGTTCCCAAGTCAGTTCGCGGCAACGTTTGAAACCATTTTTCGCAGTACGTAGTACCACTGGATTTTTCTCAAGCAGGTTGTTGGCAAGTTCAGTTACTTCGGCACGTAATTGTTCAAGTGGAACGCTTTTGTTAACTAAGCCCATGTTCGCAGCTTCAACGCCTGAGAAGGTTTTTCCGGTCATGATGTAATACATCGAAGTGCGGTGACCCACAGTATCAGCCATTGCTTTGCTTACAAGGTTGCCTGGTGGAATACCCCAGTTGATTTCTGATAGACCAAAGGTTGCTTCATCTGCTGCAATAGCAAGATCACATGCAACAAGTGGAGAGAAACCGCCACCGAAACACCAACCGTTGACCATTGCAATGGTTGGTTTTGAGTAGAAACGAAGTAGGTGCCACTGCCAACGTGACGCATCACGGCGAATACGCTCTTGGAAGATTTCAGGTTGGTTATCAACTTCACGGAAGTATTCTTTTAAGTCCATACCCGCTGTCCATGAATCACCTGCACCAGTTAATACCAATACACGTGCTTCAGGGTCTAATTCTAAAGTTTCGAGTACATCAATCATTTCTTTGTTCAATGTTGGACTCATTGCATTTTTCTTTTCTGGGCGGTTTAACGTGACCCATGCAATACCTGCATCTACTTGTACGTCAACGGTTTCCCAGCGGTTTTGATAAGACATGTGTTACTCCTTGATGTTTGATTTATGTCCTGATGAGATTAAAGATAATATCAGTTAAACTTACATTCAAGCCTTTTTTTGCTTTTTTTAAATATTTTTTATAAATCCATGTAAAACAAAGTAATTAATATTTTATTTGTAACTTTGTGAAAATATATATTGATTAAATTATAAGTTTAGGTGATATTTTTGCTGTTGCTAGGACGGAAGCAATACATAGGATATGTATAGATTAGAAATCTAAGAAAGGACAATAACGAATGGAAAATAGTGTAAGTAGCAAAGCCAAAGCTACGCTTACACTCGTATTATGTTTTGCAATTGCAGTGTTTGAAGGTTTCGATCTTCAATCGATGGGCGTTGCAGCACCACGTATGCGAGCGGAGTTTGGATTAGATAATGCGCAAATGGCATGGGCATTTAGTGCCGCAATTTTAGGTACCTTACCAGGTGCACTTCTTGGTGGGCGGTATGCTGATAAAATTGGACGTAAAGCAGTTCTGTTAATCAGTATTTTAATTTTTGGTATTATGTCGGTATTAACAGCATATGCAGCCGACTACACCTTGTTACTCATTATTCGTTTCTTGACTGGTCTAGGAATGGGTGGTGCATTGCCAATGATGATTATCATGGCATCGGAAGCAGTGTCGGAGAAACACAAAGGTATTGCTGTTAGTATTATGTACAGTGGTATTCCGTTTGGTGGAATGTTGACCTCATTTGTCGCAATGGCACTTGCAGGTGATGCGCAGTGGCGTCATATCTTCTATGTTGGTGGTTTTGCACCTATTTTATTAATTCCATTATTAATGAAATTCTTACCTGAATCGAAAGATTACTTGACGGCAGCGAAGCAAAAAACATCGACGCCATTCTTTGAAGTGCTGTTTGCCAAAGAACGTCGTTTTTCGACCATTCAAATTTGGATTAGTTTCTTCTTTACCCTCGTTGTTTTATATTTCCTCTTAAATTGGTTGCCATTACTGATGGGTGCACAAGGTTTAGGAAAAACAGAAGCAAACTACGTGCAAATTGGTTACAACGTTGGTGGTATTTTTGGTTCAATCTTAATGGGCTTCTTACTTGATAAAATTCGTATGAGTGTCGTCATTAAACTGATTTATATCGGTATTTTGGTATCACTGTGCTGTTTAGCGATTTCACCAACAGTGGCACTACTTGTACTGTCTGCTGTCGGATGTGGTCTATTTATTGTAGGTGGTCAGTCTGCATTGTATGGTCTTGCAGCGATGTTCTATCCAACAGAAATGCGTGGTACGGGTGTCGGTGCTGCTGTCGCTGTTGGTCGAATTGGTTCTTTTGCCGGCCCACTTTTTGCGGGCATGCTATTATCGTTTGGTTCAAGTTCAGCGATGGTCATTGGTGCAAGTATTCCACTGATTTTAATGGCAATGATCGCAGCATTACTTTTGGTCCGTAAATCAAAAGTTTCACGGCAGGTCCCTGTATTAAATACGTCAACTCAAACTCAGTAATGTGATGACTTAAGTATGGCCAATTTGGCCATACTTTTTAATGGTTAGAATTTAAGGTTGAATTAAGTATTATGGAACATCAGTTAAATCAACTGCCAACCCTGAGCTATATGATAGCTCGTGTTGATCGTATTATCAGTAAATTATTGAATGAACGCCTAAAGCCTTTAGATATTACTTTGCCTCAGTTCACAGCATTGTCAGTACTCGCGGCAAAAGGAAATCTCTCCAATGCCAAACTGGCGGAGCGTTCTTTTATCAAACCCCAATCAACTAATAAAATTCTACAGGATTTATTAAGTAGCGGCTGGATTAGTAAGGAATCGGACCCCTCTCATGGTCGTCGTATTCTTGTCAATGTCACTCAAGCAGGATTAAATAAATTAAGTGAGTGTCGGGCAGTCGTTCAGGAACTGGAACAAACGATGCTAAAAGGCATGGATATTAATCTGGCCTTTTTGATCAGGAATAATCTTGAAATCATGGCCACTAATTTACAGCATTTTCAAGAAGAATAATTTTTTACATCATCAGGTCGGATTTGAGTTCGTCTAGCTAATTTTCAATGTCTATTCTTGAGGAAGCAACAACTTAATAAGCTGAATAGGATCTTCATGACTTCTGTTGAATTATTTTCATGCACCCGGTAGCATCAGCACACATATTATAAATGAGTAAGTCCATGTCATCAGGTCAGCAAGTACTGATTGAACTTAGAAAAATGATTATTTCAGGTGAAATTCCGGGCGGTGCTCGCATGGCTGAAATTCCAACAGCAGAAATGCTTGGAGTTTCACGTCAACCGGTGCGTATGGCATTTAAACTGCTTGAGCAAGAAGGATTATTATTAAAAAATCCAACCCGCGGCTATACAGTTAGAGAAATTTCTCCCAAGTTGATTCAGGATGCACTTGAGGTGCGAGGAGTGCTTGAAGGCCTGGCAGCAAAAAAACTGGCAGAAAAAGGGCTAAGCACGCAGCAAAAAGATCAGCTAATGCAGTGCATTACTCAAATAGAGCCAATATTTAAAAAAACTGAACTAAGTAATGAGGATATTGAAATCTATCATTATTACAATACCATTTTTCATAATACGATTATTCAAGGCTCAGATAATATCGCTATTGTGCAGGCTCTAAGTAAGAATAATCAGCTACCCATGGCTTCTGCCCAAGCCTTAACTTATGATAAAAATAATCCGCTCTCAGAAATTCGCCGTCTGCATCATGCCCATATTCAACACTGTGCCATTTTCAATGCTTTAAAAAATCGTGATTCAGCACGAGCAGAGAGTCTGATGCGTGAACATAGCCATGTAGTCACTCTGGGCGATATGATGCGTTCTATTTTTAATTCACATGCGCATTCCTAAGGTTAAGCCTTTTCTTTAAATAAAAAAATCCCTTCTGAGGGTGCAGAAGGGTGGAAAGTGGAGAAAGATTAAACTGCTAGTTCTAATGAGATAGCAGTTTTTTATTTTTTAAAGATCAATAACTAGCATTTTAGATTTTGCACGCGAGCAGCATGGAGTAAATTGATCTTGTGCCGCCTGTTCTTCTTCAGTTAAATACATATCCCGGTGGTCAATTTCACCTTCTACTACCTTCACTAAGCAGGTACCACAAATACCCTGTTCGCAAGAAACAGGAATACTTACCCCAGCAGCTTCAAGTGCTTGTACAGCTGTTTGGTCTTGTGCAACATGGATCAGTTGGCCGGTTTTTTTAACTTTAATATTGAAACTACCATCTTCACTGGTATCAATTGCTGGAGCACTAAAGTGTTCTTTATGAATATGCGTCTCAGGCCAGGATTGCTGTTGGGCAGTCTGGATCACGAAATCCATAAAACCTTGTGGACCACATACATAAACATGATGTGCTAAGTCAGACTGAGCAAGCGCACTTAGTAAGTTGCAATGTGTGGCGGCTTCATCATCAATGTGCAGATGAACTGAATCACCTAGAAGATTGAGATCCTCATGAAAAGCCACTGCCGAACGGGTTTTAACAAAGTAAAACAGCTTGAAAGATTTTTTCAGTCGTTTTAACTCTTTGGCCATTGCCAGAATTGGTGTAATCCCAATCCCGCCTGCACATAGGACTGCATGTTCAAGCTCTGTATTCAGCTCAAACAGGTTACGGGGTTCACTAATCTGAATGCGTTGCCCCACCTGTAACTGTTCATGCATAAAGCGTGAGCCACCACGTGAGTTTGGATCATTCAGTACACCAATTACATAGCGGTGCTGTTCACTGCTGCAATTCGCCAAGGAATATTGGCGTATTAAGCCTTCGCCCATATATACATCAATATGAGCACCTGCTTTAAAAGGAGGTAGAGGCTCCCCATTACAACTCATGAGCTCAAATGAATTTATTTGAGAATTGTGTTGATGGATCTGATGAATGGTCACTTCCATGTGAGTGCCGCTCCTAAAATTTAAAAAATCAAAATACTGTTCTAAAACTTTAACTATTTAACCAAGCGTGACTGACGGAATCTGCTCTTTGCCTGCAATCTCGTTAACCTGTTCTTGGCTAATCAGACGATCAATCACTTTGCGTGCTTGCACTCCGCCTGCATCAATATTCAGCATCAGCAACTTGCGGTCAGGATAGCGGAGCAGGTTTTGTTGTTGCTGTTCCAGCATGTCCAGATCTTCAGAGAAAATCTTGCCTTGTCCTTCACGGATCTGATCTGTCAGTTCCGCATTCTCTGGCTGGAAGTGACGGGCCATACCCCAGAAATACCAGTGAGAGGTTTCTGTTTCAGGCGTAATAAAGTCCACCACAATAGAAGATACTTTATGCTCGGCAGCTGCCTGATAGCCACCTTTACCTGCATGTGCTACGCCAACTTCAATATGAACATTACTTGGCGCAAAGAAATGACAGATCTGCCAGCGGTCTACCGGAACATCATCAGCCAGATTGTTGCCTCTTAATGCCATTTGCCAGAATGGAGGTGCATAGATATTTTCCATATGGCGTTCTGTAATGACATGATCCCCATCTATACGAGTAGTAGGTGCTGCTTCATCAATTTCTTTTTGTCCAATACTGGCTGAGTGAACATAAGTTTCATGAGTAAGATCCATTAGATTGTCAATCATCAGACGATAATCGCAATTGATGTGGAACAATCCACCACCATATGCCCATTCAGGATTATCTGCCCATTCAAGTTCAGGTAACTGATCTTCACTTGCAAGTGACTGGTCACCTGGCCATACCCAGATAAAACCGAATTTCTCTACAACACTGAAACTCTTGTTACATGGAAAACCACGAACACGCTGTCCAGGCATAGCAACTGTCTTGCCATCACAGCCCATAACTAAGCCGTGATAACCACAAACTAGATTGCCATCCTCTACAAAGCCTAAAGAGAGTGGAGCACCGCGATGTGGGCAGAAGTCTTCTACTGCATAGACCTTATTTTCTTTACCACGATAAAACACCATCTTTTCACCACAGATCTGACGACCTAATGGCTTTTCGATAACTTCTTCAGGACGCGCTGCCACATACCAAGCATTTTTAATGAACATATTCTGATCTCCTTATCAATTGGATCCAATTTATGACTATTGATGCGAATAGTCAATATAAAATGTACAATAAAAGTATAAATTGGATCCATTTATAATAGTGAGGGGTAAAATCTGCTTTTATGATTTACTGATGCGTAACTAGTTTCTTTAAGAAATACAACTTGTGAAAAATTGTTTTAACCTCTTTATTGTTGCTATCTTGAGCAGATTACGGATTCTGCCTAGTGTGAAGCATGGGAGAGTGAGTGCTATTAAAGACGTTCCTGTAAAGGGAAATAGTATAATTGCACAATTTGTAGTAAGAACTATTTACTATTACCCAGCATTATTATGAAGATTTGCAAGTGATTGTGATCTTGTATAGATGCTCCGATTGCCTAAAAACTCATGCAGGGGGGCAATCAATAAGTAAGATATAAAATAGATAATATTTATACGGTATTTTTTACGGTATATGCTGTTAAGAATTAATTTTTTATATTTATTAATCAGAAAGATAAAACTTTATTCTTGTGCGCGCTGAGCGCACCATTTTCTTATTTCTTACAACATAAAAATCTCTCTAAATTAAATCTTTATACCAGATTGCTTTTCATAAAACATTTTATTCAGTGCCACCATATAGATTGCATTGCTTAAATCGAATCTCAAACTCTGTCTTTTCACTTTATTCGATACTGCTCAAAAATAATCTTAAAAGTTTTCAGACAAACAAATGACATGCTCATTTTCTTTTACTTATTCTGATTCTATATTTTGATTTGATACGCTAATTCACAACGGCTTTGAATATTTTGAATACGAGAGCTGATTGCAATGCAGAGTACGACTCTTGAATATCTTGAGGATGAAATAACTCAAATGTTTTAATAAACCCATTTTTGAACAGATTATTTGTTGAGTAAAATTCATTAAAATAATTTAAACGTGAAAATATTAAAGTGATTATCCTGAAATAGATTATGCTATTCACCAAGCTTGAGTAGCTGGTTTCTGTATTTTTTTGGGTAAGCCATATGATAGAACTACGACATTTAAAAACACTGACAGCGCTAAGAGAACATGGATCACTGGTTGCAGCAGCAGGAGATCTCTGTTTAACACCTTCAGCTTTGTCTCACCAATTGCGCGAACTCGATCAATGGTTCGGGGTTGAAGTGGTCAATCGCCGTAGTCGCCCTGTGAGTTTTTCTAATGTAGGTTTACGTTTGTTGAAACTGGCTGATGATGTGCTACCACAAGTACAGATAGCGCAAAGTGATATCACACGTATTGTGCATGGACAGACAGGCCGTATTATATTCTCGTCAGAGTGTCATAGTTGTTTTGACTGGCTAATGCCACTTTTGAATCAGTATCGTATCCAATATCCAGATGTTGATTTGGATTTTGCTTCGGGCTTTGAAGCCAATCCGCATGAATTGTTACAAACGGGCGAGTTTGACTTACTGATTACTGCCGATCCGATTGCACTCAAAGGTGTGGAATATTTCCCGGTATTTGAATATGAATCACGTTTGGTGTTGTCTAATACACATCCTTTAGTACGTGCCCAAGAGATTACGGTGCAGGAACTGGCAGAAGAAACATTAGTAACTTATCCGGTAGATAAGCATCGTCTGGATATCATGTCACGCTTGTTTATTCCTGCGAATATTTTGCCAAAACAGATTCGGACGACCGATCTGACTCAAATGCTGATTCAGCTTGTTGCCAGTGGTCGTGGGATTGCGGCATTGCCAGATTGGGTGGTAAATGAATATGAACAGAAGGGCTGGGTGACTTCGCGCCGTCTGGATTGTGTAGCCCCTGAAGGCTTACGCCGTACTTTATATGCAGGTTATCGAACTGAAGAAAAACAGAAAGATTACTTTGAGGGATTCTTAAAGCAGCTTGACCGATTCTCTAAAAAGCGGGCACAGTATTACACTTGATCCTAATCTCAAAGGAGCAGGCTCAATAATATGAATATTAAGGATTCTGTTCCTCTTCATCCTGATGTTGTTGACGGATTTGGTCTCTTTTTACCTGAGGGTCTTTATCTACGCCCAGCTGGCCGCGCTGCATCTCTCGATCCTGTTTTTCTTGTGGGTCCAATTCCTCTTCTGGAAATTCTTCATTAATTTTTTCATCTGGATGAGTCATCGCAATATACCTTTTCTAGAAATATAAATTTGTTTTGATCGATTTAATATCGGGTTTGAGTACATTTGTTTATTGTATATGAGCGACTTTATTACACTGTTGCTTTATAACTGATTTGATTTTACAAATTGTGATGCTTATAAGTGTGTTTATACAGTACATTTTAAATAAAAATTAGTGCTTTATGTTCAAAATAACAATGGATTATATCTATAAGAAAATTACTTTTAATTCGGCTAATTACAGCGGTTCCTGTAGAGGTTCGCTAATTTCTGAGTAGCGCTTTGATCCTAGACAGTATCGTGGACAATCGATCCCTCTAAACTTTTAATATATTTCTGTTCAAAGGCTTCTGGACTTAACCAACCGTTTGCAGAATGCCTTCTGACCCGATTGTAATAAATCTCAATATAGTCAAACAAGACCGCATTCGCCTCTTTTCGAGTGGCAAACACACTGCCATGCACCACATGGCCTTTCAATGTATGAAAGAAGCTTTCAGTCACGGCATTATCCCAACAGTTTCCTCGTCTAGACATACTTTGAATACAATCATTTGTCAGCAAGAGTGCTCTAAAATCACGACTACAATACTGACTGCCTTGGTCCGAATGAACCATAACACCTGTTGGATAGCCCTGACGAGCCATTGAATAATGAAACGCATCACACACCAATTGGCGGTCTATTCTATGGCTGGTTTGCCATCCCACGATACGACGACTAAATAGATCCAGCATCACACATAAATACAGCCAACCTTGCTTAGTACGGATATAGGTAATATCCGTTGTCCAAACCTTGTTAGGCTGCATGACTGTAAATTGGCGATCTAACAAGTTTGGTGCTGTAGGCAAACGATGGGTTGAATCAGTCGTATGCTTGTATTTACGTGCAATCTTGCTCCGTAGACCAAGTTTTTTTAGCATTCTTCCAACGGTTCGTTCGCTCATGGTGTACCCTAAATCATGCATGTCATGTACCAATGAAGGTGCACCCAATCGTGCATGATGCTGCCAATATACGGCTTTTAAATCATTATATTTCTGCGCTGGATTGGCCTGGCGTTTTCGCCAGGCATAATAGCCTGAAGTGCTGACACCCAGGCATTTACAGGCAGAAGATACAGTGACTTCATTCACATCCAGATCTTGAATTACCGTGTACTTTTCTTGGCATGATCTGTCAGAAAGTACACATGCGCTTTTTTTAAGATGTCATTGGCTTCCCTGAGCTGTTTGACTTCTTTCTCTAATTCTAAAATCCGCTGTTGTTCTGGTGAAAGTTGGCGTTTGCTTGAACCCGCCGGATTGATTTCACGAATCCATTTATCCAATGTTGAATAACCAACACCTAATTTCTGGGCGATTGCAGCTAAAGATTCGTGCGAGTTTGAAAGTGCATAATCAATTGCTTGCTGTTTAAATTCAGGACTAAAACGTTTAGCCATTTCTTGAATCTCCAAAGATTAAAGTTACGTTATCTTTAGAGGGACGTGCTGTCCATTATTTTGGCTAGGATCACTTATTATTCTCAATAATTTAAAAAAATAAATTTTAAAAAACTGAATAAATTAATAAAGGATGATGTGAACACATATTGAGCTAAATTAACTTAAATTAAATTAAAATTTTATAGAAATCATATATTTATGCTAAAAATATTTTCTTCTAAAAGAATAATATTTGGAAATTAATAAGCGTGAAATATCATAATTTAGTTTTGAAAAATGACAATTTAAATCTTGTATGAGTCTTCTTTTAGAAGTGTAAAGAGGGCTTGTAGGTCTGAAAAATGTTGCTATATTGAACTCATGGTAGGTCGTAAAACCAATAAGACGCTACCGATAAGTTGGACGGATCAATGACAGTTAGTTGAGTTTGATGTTGATCACCAAACAATAAATCTAGCACTAGCCATCCAACACAGAGCTCGCAGCAATGCGAGCTTTTTTAATGTCTTAGGACTTACGCACTATTATTTATAGATTCTCTGTGGTAGCAGATGATTTTTATCGAGAATAAAGTCATCAATGAAGTTTTTGATAACTGGTCTAAATAATTTCTTCTGCCAACGATATACATTTT